>JBJTSS010000052.1:0-2351 GCA_046079785.1 Bacteroidota bacterium | reverse complement strand
GCCACCCTACGCTTTGCGGGACCTTCCAAGGAGCGTCGCATGATTATTCGCTTTCACGATCAAGACGGTAAAATTTATTACGAATCGACCATCACCAGCCAAAAACCTTGAGGTGCTATGAAAAGACGTAACACAAGAATTATCCATCCGGATTCCAAGCACCCTAAACCGGTTGGCGCCTTAAAAACCCCGGTGTATGCCTCCTCCACCTACCGCTTTGAAAGTGCCGAAGTTGGTGCAGCGACCTTTGCTTTGCAACAAGGGCGGGAAGTTCAACACGAGGCAGCACCGTACAATTATGCCCGCTTAGGTCATCCCAACCTGGATACCGTCGAAGCTCAATTGCTGGCGGTGGAGAACCGGGAGCCAGTTGCCTCGGATGCCTTGGCCTTCGAAAGCGGTATGGCGGCCATCACCACCACCCTATTGGCCTTGCTGGAGCCCGGTGCTGTTTTGGTGACCACGACGCCACTCTACGGAGGAACCCGGCAGTTTATCCGGGATTTTTTGGAGAAATGGGGCATACGAACCTGGGCTTTGGAACCAACCCACACCGCGGAGCAGGTCCTTCAAGGCGTGAACGGGGTGGTGCCCTCGGTACTATACGTCGAAACGCCTGCCAACCCCACCAACCAGACCTGGGACTGGGATTACTTGGTGAACCTCAAAAAAACCTGGGCTGCCTCCGGCTCCAACGTATGGATGATTGCCGATAACACCTATTGGGGGCCATGCTGGCAAAATCCTTTGGACCTTGGGGCCGACCTCACCCTCTATTCGGCCACCAAGTCCATGAGCGGTCACAGCGATTTGGTATGCGGTGCCTGCATTGGGGACGCCTCCCTCATCAAGGTCATCCGTTCATGGCGTAACAAATTAGGCAATACGGCCAGTCCTTTCACGTCGTGGCTGCTATCACGCAGTCTCGAAACGGTGACCCTGCGTATGAAGGCCGCACAGGACCATGCCCAAATCTTGGCCCCACGCTTGGCTCAACATCCTGCGGTAGAACGCTTGGTCTACCCGGGTGCCGGAGCCATGTTGTCGTTGTGGCTGCACGGGCCGGACAACCATAACAAAGCATGGGCATTCCTGAACGAACTGCAAGTCATTCAATTGGCAGTTTCCTTGGGAAGCAACGAAAGTTTGGCTTGTCACCCGGCATCCACCACCCACAGCGGTATTGACCCCAAGGAACGTCAACAACACGGCATCGATGAACGCTTGATTCGGCTTTCAATCGGAATTGAAGACCCCGAAGACCTGTGGGAGGATCTGCTGGCCGCTTTGGAGGCCACCAAAAACGTTTAGGTTCTAGGCCTTGCTCAGTCGCGCGGTGAATAAAACATCCCCACCGACTGGACTTCCATCCAAATACGACTCACCCTCCAGGTGAGCATCCGGGTTATTTTGGAGAAAACCATGAATTAGGTTTTCGTTTTCGGCTGCATAGACCGAGCAGGTTGCATAGACCAGGTATCCTCCGCTTTGGAGGCGACCCCATAATTTTCGTAACAACGTACTTTGTTGAAGAATATAGGGCTCAAGGGGGACGGGGGGACGCAATTGGGCTTGGGGTTGGTTGCGCCAAGAACCCGAACCACTGCACGGGGCATCCAACAAAATTCCGTCGAAACGATCCGGGAAAGAACCCAAATCGAGGGGAAGGTCTTGGGTCCAATCCACTACAGCACGGCTGTAGTTTTTCCATCCTATACGCTGAAATCGACGGGACAATTCCTGCAATACAAATTCGCGAACATCCGTAACAAACCATTGCAGCGCCGGATAGGCATGATGCATAAGCAGCGTCTTTCCCCCTGAACCGGCACAGGCGTCCAGCCAACGCCCCTTGGGGTTTGTCGGCATATGTTCGGCCAGGGCCTGGGAGGACCAATCCTGAATATCCATCCAACCGGCATCGTAGGCCGGCAAGGTATGGAGCGGCAATCCCAAAGGAAGGGAAGCGGTCACAAACATCGACGAAAACGGCGAATCCTGAACCTTGGGTGATGGCCAGGAGCGCTCCAAAACTTGCTTGGTAAAGTCCGACCAGCGATCCGTCGGAACCCGAACCCATGCATGACCCGTCTGGGCCTGGGCTCTAAAAAAACGTTCGCTATCCAAGCGTGAACTGACTTGGTCAGCACCCGGAAAACCGGTATGCCCCAAGCGCTCAAAGGCATCCAATGGCCGTTCGGTCTCGGGCTTGCTGGAGAGCAACGACTGAACCCAAGGATGATCAACACCATAACGAGAGGCCAGGCCTTCGGCCAAGCAGGTTTCCCAAGGTTCGGTAACCAGGTAACGACGAGCCCGCAACGCTTGATAAATCCCATCGGACCATTCTT
>JBJTSS010000051.1:0-2002 GCA_046079785.1 Bacteroidota bacterium | reverse complement strand
AACGAAATCACCGGTTTGTTCCGCTACAACAACACGGCCCAAACAGCGATGACCAACAGTACCGTTCAACTGAAGGATCCCCAAAATGTAATCGTAATGACGGCTACCACGGATGCGACCGGTGCCTTCCACCTTCTCCCTGTTGCACCGGGATCCTACACACTCACAGGGACCACTGGCAAACCATGGGGAGGTGTGAATTCAGTGGACGCCTTGGGTATTTCGCGAAGTTTCACCGGGGCCGCTCCTTTGGCGGGTCTACGACTCAAAGCCGCCGATGTTAACGGATCCAATACGGTGAATTCCCTGGATGCCTTAACCACCTCCCGTCGATTCTCCGGTTCGGTGACGTCCTTCTCCGTCGGCAATTGGGCCATGGAGAACCTCCCCATTACTTTTAGTTCGGGAACGATTACGCGTAATTTGCTTGCCATTTGTTACGGGGACGTAAACGGCTCGTACAATCCCAGCACAGCCTTGCGCCAAGAGCCCAAATTAAACCTGGTTCGTGGCGGTACCCAAATCTTGGATAACGATGGTCAGGCCAAAAATTGGGTTTGGTCAGCGGACCGGGCGATCACCTTGGGAGCTTTGTCCGTGGTCGTTACCTTACCTGAAGGCGTGGTGGTTGATGCGGCCCGCTCAAGAATGGATAATGGCTCCTTTGACTACCATCAAAATGGACGTGAGTTGCGGATTTCCTGGTACAGTTTGGAAGAAAATCACCGCCAAGTCGGAGAGCCTATTTTGGAACTGGATCTTAGCGGCGTACCTCATCGTGGTCTAAGCGCCAATGATTTGGTGGTGGAAGAATTAAGCGAAGCCGCCTCGCCCTTGGCCGAAGTTTATGATTTGACCACCCTGCGTATTCCTTCGATAAGCGCCGGTACCACCTTGGACTGCAGCATTTACCCCAATCCTAGCCAAGGAAGCAGCACATTCCGCGTGCGCCTTCCTTTTGATGGACAAGCTATCCTTAAAATTTGGGATGGCCGAGGACGTTTGGTCGCCCAAACAAGCAGCGCCAAACTCTTGGCAGGTACTTCGACCATGGCGCTCCCAATGGAAGACCTTGCCCAAGGCCTTTATCGTGTCGAATACATCGTGGTTCCCGTGGATATGACACGCCACACCACGCAGCATGGTCATCTTCCTTTGGAAATTAAACCGTAACGCTTAGGCAAAAGGGGGGCTGTCCTTGGCCCCCCTTGCCTCCTTGTATTTCCGAGGTCAATCCTTAATTTCAAGCCCATGAACAAGTTCCATTTACGTTTGGTCCTTTTCGTGGGCTTGATGCTTGCAGGGCCTTCGCCGTTCCTTGGGGTTGTGGCACAGTCGCTGCATGCCTTGTCTTTTGACGGCACCGATGACTACACCGCCACCCCTGGTTTTAGCAGCCAAATCAACGGGCTAAACTCCTTTTCGATGGCGTGTTGGGTCAACCCCGCCAATACAGCCCCGTCATTTCCAAATTTTGACGGCATTATGGGTTTGAGAAATGACCTTAACGCAGATTTTTACCTACTGCACTACAGCAACAATGCCTACGAAGCTCGATTCAGGAACAGCGCAGGAACCAACTACACCATCACCCAAGGCCCTGTTCAACTCAATACCTGGCAACATTTGGCCCTGGTTTATACGGGATCCCAATTGCGTTTGTTTCGAAACGGCACGTTGCTCTCCTCTATTAGTGCTTCAGGATCCATCAACAATCCCAATGTTTCGCTGGAGATTGGGCGACTCTCGTATGCCAATACACCCTACTATCTGGAGGGGATGGTGGATGAAGCTGCTTTTTGGGGCCGGGCTTTAAGCGATGCCGAAGTCCTGTGCCTTTACAAACAACAACTCGATACCGCTTCGACAGGGCTCTTAGCTTATTATTCAATGGACCAAGGGCAAGCCGGTGGCAACAATGTCACCGTTCCGTATTTGGAGGACTTGCGAAACGGTTTTCACGCTTATTTCTATGGACTTAATCTGAATGGACCTTCTTCGA
>JBJTSS010000050.1:0-1222 GCA_046079785.1 Bacteroidota bacterium | reverse complement strand
CCAACATGAGCATTTACCTCATTTACAGTGCCTCCAACTTAACCTTCTTGCCTACGCTTTCGGACAGTGTATTGAATGCCAATATTTCGGTGCAGGCGATTACTTCACCGACCCCTAGAATTTTTATTTCCTACAATGCAGGGCCTTCCATTAATATGAATCAAACGACTTTGGTCCGGCTTCGTTTCAGGGCCTTGGGTACTTCGGCATTGACGTGGTCTAATAATTCCGATTTCTCCAACAGCATTGGAGATGCCGTAGCCTTGTCCCAAATTACAGGGGTTAGCAGCAGCGTCTCGGTGACCCAAGCTGTGGTAACGGCTGCAGGTTCTACTTCTTTCTGTACGGGGGGGTCTGTGGTGTTGAATGGGAATACCATCGCAGGCGCAACCTATCAGTGGTTGAATGCTTCTGGTCCTATCAGTGGAGCCACCAATGCTTCGTACACGGCAACAACGGCTGGTTCATACCGCATGGCCCTTTCGGTTGCAGGAGGTTGCTCGGATACCTCAGCGCCTGTTACCGTAACGACATCCGCTCCTCCTACAGCAGCAATAACACCTTCTGGCCCAACGACTTTCTGTCAAGGCGGTAACGTTGGCTTGGTGGCAACCCGTGGGAACGGATTCACGTACCGTTGGTATAGGGATAATACCCGTTTGACTAATTTGGCTCCTAACCAAGATTCGATTGGCGCTCTTTTATCAGGAACCTATCGGGTGGTGGTCATCAATACCGGTAACTGCTCGGATAGTACGGCAACGGGAGTCGTGGTCACCGTCAAAGTCAAGCCGCGTCCACCCATCGTAACTCGTCCATCGACCCCTCCAGCGTCGGATTCTCTCTTTACCAATATTCGTAACCAGAATAATATTACGTGGTTCCGGAACGGGGTAGCGTTAACGGGTGGTGCTAATGGTGCGTTACGCATCACTGCCAATGGTATTTATCGCGCCGTTCAGGATAGCAACGGTTGCCGTTCGGATTCATCCAACGCTTACATTGTAACGGGTATTAATGTTTTCGAAAACGAGGCAAGTTCCATGGGACTTGGTGTATTCCCGAACCCCAGCCGTGGTTGGGTTACCCTAAGCGGACGGTTGGATGAGCGTGAAGGCAAAACGTCCATTACCGTTACCAATCTTTCTGGACAAATTGCAGCACGGTTTGATGTTGAGGACTTGAGTGGGGCTTTCAGTCATCCGATGGATTTGAGTCATTT
>JBJTSS010000049.1:0-2322 GCA_046079785.1 Bacteroidota bacterium | reverse complement strand
TTTCCTACAAGGACATTGAGGATTTGGCCCGTCAAAACGCAGGGCCCTTTTTGGAATCGCTCTACCTATTTGACCGGTACCAAGGCCAAGGCCTGCCGCCCAACCATGTTTCCTACGCCATAGCCTTGATTTTTAGGAATTCTGAACAAACCCTAACCGACCAAGGGGTGGAGGGGACAATTCAAAAAATGGTAGTTAACTTTGAGGAGTCTTTAGGGGCCCGATTGCGTCGTTAGGATGAAAACCGGAGAATTGTTGTCCAAACTGGAGGGCCTGCGCAGGCAGGCAGAATTTGCCGAGAACCGATTGGATCGGATTCTTGCCGAAAATTCTGAGCTTCAGTCCAAAAACAAAAAACTGGAAGCCAGCCTTCGAACCCAAAAAAGCGAATTGGACGCGCTCAAGGAATCGATTAAGTCCTTGCAGTTGCAACGAGCTTTGTCCGGGAACGAACAAACCCGCCATCAGGCCAAACTAAAGATTAACCAATTTATTCGAGAAATAGACCAATGCCTAGCCCAGCTGCAGGAATAGTCGAATCCTCAAGAACCCTATGCAACCCAGCGAAATCCAAATCCAGATAGGAAACCGAACCTACCCCCTCCAGGCCCCGGCCGAGGAGCTGGAACGATTACGCCAAGCGGAATCCTTACTCAACGAACGTCTTACCCAGTACAAAAACCAGCATCCGGGAGCGGATCGCTTTGATTTATTGGGGATGACCGCCTACTTTTTGGCCCACAGCTTACTTCAAGCCCAACAAAATCCAGTTCCCCAAGGGCAGGATGAAGGACGTCTTGACGAAAGTACCGGTCTAGCCTTAAGGGAGCAACTTGAAGACCTGGAGTCCACGCTGAACCGAATGTTGCAAACCCGGGGTACTTCGAAGGACAAGGCCGTTTGAACAGTTGGGCGTTAAACCAACGCCCCATGAACCTCTACCTCATCCTTAGTATCCTGCTCGCCGGCGTTGCCGGATTGGGCCTTGGCAAACTCGTTTTTGCCGTCAAAGCCGGCCGCGAAAAAGAAGAAGCCGAAAAAGAAGCCAAACGCATACTCGTTGAAGCCGAATCCAAAGCCGAGGCGATTCGTAAAGAAAAAGAGCTGCAAGCCAAAGAACGATTCATTCAACTCAAATCCGAACACGAATCCGAAGCACAGCGCAAAAACCAATCCATCCAATCCCGGGAACAAAGCCTGGTAGCCAAAGAACAGCAACACAAACAAAAGGAACAAACCCTTAACCAAAAGCTGGAACAAGCATCCCGCAAGGAAAACGAGCTGGACCAGAAAAAACAACAATTGGACCGCTTAAGCCAAAACCTGGAGCAGCAGGAACAAGAACTATCCAAGGCGCATTTACGGACGGTTCAGGCCCTTGAAAAGGTTGCTGCCCTAAGTGCCGATCAAGCCCGCCAACAGCTCATGGAGTCGTTGATGGACGAAGCAAGGAGTCGCGCATCGGCCTCCATCAAGGACATTGTGGACGAAGCCAAACTCAATGCCCACAAACAAGCCAAAAAAGTCGTCATTGAAACCATACAGCGTAGCGCAACCGAACACTCCATCGAAAATTCCATTTCGGTTTTTCAAATCAAAAACGATGAAATTAAAGGCCAAATCATTGGTCGGGAAGGTCGTAATATTCGGGCTTTGGAAGCGGCAACCGGGGTAGAGTTTTTGGTGGACGATACGCCCGAAGCCATCATCTTGTCCTGTTTTGATCCGCTTCGTCGTGAAATTGCACGGTTGGCATTGCACAGGCTCGTTAGCGATGGCCGAATCCACCCGGCACGTATCGAAGAAGTTGTTGCCAAAACCAAGAAACAGATTGAAGACGAGATTGTCGAAATCGGGGAGCGAACCTGCATTGACTTGGGCATCCACGGTCTGCACGCCGACTTGGTGCGGCTTGTCGGCAAAATGAGGTACCGTTCATCCTACGGACAAAATTTGTTACAACACAGTCGAGAAGTTGCCAATTTGTGCGCCACCATGGCTTCGGAATTGGGCCTTAACCCCAAATTGGCAAAGCGCGCCGGCTTGCTCCACGATATCGGCAAGGTACCGGATGATCAGCCCGAATTACCGCACGCCCTGTTGGGGATGCAATTGGCCGAGAAGTGCAAAGAACACCCCGTCATTTGCAATGCGATTGGAGCCCACCACGACGAAATCGAAATGACCGACCCGATTTCAGCTATTATCCAAGCCTGCGATGCCATATCAGGATCGCGGCCCGGAGCTCGCCGCGAGGTGGTGGAGGGTTATATCAAGCGCCTCAAGGAATTGGAAAACATGGCCCAATCGTTCAAAGGGGTC
>JBJTSS010000048.1:0-3932 GCA_046079785.1 Bacteroidota bacterium | reverse complement strand
GGTTATTGTATCGAAAAACAACGGAATTTCGCTGTTCCCAACCTTGGGATGGCAGGGGAACCTGCGCATCAAATTCCGCAGAGGGGGAACATGAAACATAAAAAGCAAAGGACAACCCACCCAACAATAACTTCGTTCGATGCATCAACTTGAACTTGGACGATGTCAAGGCGTAGCAGGTTTGGGCGCTGGACCTGGACCCTTGGGTTTGGGGCGCTTTTTCTTCCGGTTTTTGTTTTTGGGACGATCAAAACGATTCAAGCCGCCGCCAACATTAACTTCATAATCGGGCTCCGCTTCGGTCGTTTTTTCTTCGATCGGAGCAAAACCGCTTAAGGATTCGGGTACGGTTCCTTTATTGATCTGTTCCAACAATTCACGAACCTGGTCCACGTGCAGGGCAACCGTTGGATTTTCGCCTCCCCCGGCTTCTTTGCGACGCAATTGGAACCACATGGTCTTTTTGAAGATGTCGGTTTTGATGCAATCAAAAGCGCCCGCCTTGGTTTGCAAAAAACGAACCCCTTTGGGAATGTCTTTGATAGCATCCAGGTAGGTGTCCAACTCGTAATTAAGGCAACACTTGAGCCGTCCACATTGGCCGGACAATTTGACCTGGTTAATGGAGAGCTGCTGGTAACGGGCTGCCGTGGAGGATACCGGTTTGAATTCGGTTAACCACGTGCTGCAACAGAGTTCGCGACCGCAGACCCCCAACCCACCCAAACGGGCAGCTTCTTGACGAGCATTGATCTGGCGCATTTCAACTCGTGCGCTCAGATTTTCGGCCAATTTGCGAACCAATTCTCGAAAATCAATCCGCTGTTCTGCCGTATAATAAAGGTAAATCTTGGAAGCATCGGCTTGGTATTCGGCGTCGGTGACTTTCATGTTGAGCCTCATCATGTCAACGACACCACGGGCTTTGCCCAATACCTCCAATTCTTTGGCACGAAGCCCGTTCAATCGTTCTCTCTCCGTCTCGTTGGCTTTGCGAAAAATTTTCCTTACTTCGCTATCGCTTACACTCTGCTTACGCTTTCGCATCTGCAAGCGCACCAATTCACCTTTGAGGGTGACCTGACCCATATCGTAACCGTTCTTGGCCTCAACAACGACCCATTCATTGGGGTAGAGGGCGGCCTTGGAGGCGTTGACGAAAAATTCTTTCCGATTGGCTTTGAAGCGGACTTCAACCCATTCCGGATCGGCCGAGCGCTGTGGCTCTGCAGGCAAATCCGAAAGCCAATCAAAGGCGTTAAAGCGATTGCATCCACCGCTAGCACAATGCCCTTTACTCCCGCAACCTGCCGGTGAGCAAGAACCTCCACTGCAATTACCGCATCCCATAATTTCCTGTTAAGGCGAAGATACGGCCAAAACGAGGCTTCAAAAAAGGACTTAAACCTTAAACAAAGGGGCCGAGCTTAGCGGAAGTGGTCTGTGGCTGCTGGCCTTGACCTGTCGCTTTCGCTCGGCCGCCAAGGCTTCTTGGATGTCAAAAAAGAGGTTATGCATCACAAGGCGTTGATGCCCGTTACGCTCCAAACGGTAAGCGGCTGTTTCTAGCGCTTCTTGCATAGCGCTAAGGCTGTGTGCCGAAATAAATGGTGAAAATTTGACGACAAATTCGGATTCTTCGGGAGACCAGCCGGTGTTTTGATTTTGGAGATAACGGTACAAGTAGCATTGCCTTAACAACAAGAGCCCGTAATCCATCAGGCCTTTGAGGGCTTCGCGTCCACTGTCTCCTGCCTCGTTAACCCATCGTTGAACCTCGGTGGATTTGGAGCTATAGGCCAAGCGCAACAAGTCCATGAAACGGCGCCCATGCTCGTAGGGTTCTTCGTTGACCGCCTGCAAGGCCTTGTGTAAATTTCCCTCGGCTTGGACCGACAAGTCGGCGGCACGATCGGGGGGGCATCCGGTTTCGATTAAATAAGAACGTATCGCATCTTGATCCATGGGAGGTACCCGCAGCGTTCGCGTTCTGGACAAGACGGTGGGCAAGATTTGTTCGGGTTGAGCACTGACCAACAAAAACACCGTACGTTCAGGCGGTTCCTCCAACAATTTGAGCAGAAGATTGCCGGCCTCCCCAAGGTACTCGGCTAACCAAAGCAGTACCACCTTGTAGCGACCTTCAAAGGCAGACAAGCCCAGCTTGGAAAGGATACTGTAACATTCGTTTCTGGAAATATTGGCCTGCTTTTGATCCGCCTGCATCGCATCGCGCCAATCGCTGTATTCCATGTGCGGGTTCTGAATAAACGCCTGACGGAATTCGCGCATCCATTGTTCGGAACCAGGCTTATCCCCTTCCCCTGCTCGGGCAATCACCGGAAAAACCCAATGCAAATCCGGATGGATGAGCTTGTCGACCTTACGACAAGAAGCACATTCCCCGCAGGAATCATCCTTCCCGGGTTGATGGCACATCAGCCATTGGGCGTAGGCCAAAGCCAAAGGCAGTTTGCCGGAACCCGGAGGGCCAGTCAAAAGCTGTGCATGGGGAATCCGACCGCTACGCCAACCCTGCCTTAGAAGGGCTTTGACCCCGTCCTGTCCGGGTACATCGGCCAATTTCATACCCAAAGTTAAGATTTAGGTACTACCTTTCACCTTAGCCCATGAAGCTAATCCTGCTCCGTCATGCCAAAGCCCAAAAGGCGAGCTGGGAGGTCCCGGACGATCAACGCCCTCTTCAAAAACGCGGTCATGCCCAGATTGCCAGTCTAGCGGAACACCTCCCCAACCCGTTGGCCCTGGACCAATCCAAGCCCTGGGTGGTTTGGTGCAGCCCGGCACTACGAACGCGCCAAACCCTCCAAGAGTGGCATCAAATCGGGCAAGTACATGGCCTGTGGGCTGGTTTCCCTGCCCCGCTGGGTCCCGACTGGCTGTACCTTGCCGATGCTGATCGCTTGGAATCGGAGAGGCAAGGGTTGGAGGACGATACCAACCTCTTGGTGGTTGGTCATAACAACGGACTTAGCGAATGGGTTGACGCCTTGTTGGGGTATGCCTATCCCATGTTGCGTACCTGCCAACTGGTGGTGCTGCAAAAGCGCAACCTGGGTGAAGAAGGGCCATGTTGGCGGGTTGAACATTCCTGGGTTCCTTATCAAGAAATTTGGTAAGTATCGATGGTGTTACGACCTGCGTTTCATTACCGCCACATCGTCTTGGGTATGGTATGGTTTGGCTGTATAACTTCTCAAGGAATAGCGGTGGGTGCCGCCTCATCCCCAGCATTGCACGATACCGTTTCTAGCCCTTTCTCTTCGACCAAAGACACCCTGAACACGGGGCTTGCCTATTGGTTGGATCTGGTACAAAAGTCTCCAGTTTTGCCATCCCCGGTGATGGGTCGTTCCCCGGAAACGGGTTTTTTGGTGGGCATGGGGCTTTTTTTTGGCCCAAAGTCGACGCAAGAAACCCATGGGGGTCGGGGATCCCAGTGGGGCATCGCGGGGGCTTATACCGCCAAAAAGCAGTGGATTTTTAGTCATTCGGGGAATTTTTCGACGCCCAAGGACCGTTCCTTGTGGCAGTGGAACCTGGGTTATCGAAGGTTTTGGGATCGTTTTTATGGAACCGGGCCCGGAATTGATCCGCAGCAATGGACCCCGTACCGTTTTCAAACCGCCAATTTTCAAATGGCCTACAGCCACCGCCTAGGTAAGAGCCGTCATTTTGCGGGACCGCTATTGCGCTACAATACCATGCATCGTGTTCAATGGGATCAACCCCTGGCCGATAGCTTGATCTCTTCGATACCAGGCTATTGGGGTCACCATACCCTAGGCATGGGTGGGCGATGGATTTACGATACCCGAAACCAGGTCATCAACGCCCGCAACGGATTTTATCTAGAAAGTTCTCTTCGTTGGCATTCACCCATGATGAATGCCGTCTCCCCCGAAGCAAGA
>JBJTSS010000047.1:0-1458 GCA_046079785.1 Bacteroidota bacterium | reverse complement strand
AACAAACCCGGATCAAGGCCCAGGTCGGCAAAGCCCGGTCGATTTTCATTCATGAGGGGCCAAAGGTACGCTAATATTGCAGGGTGAAAGCCCTGGTCATTGCAGTAGATGGTTTTGCCTCTTGCGGCAAAAGCACGTTGGCTCGGGATTTGGCCCTGGCCCTGGGTTACCGGTACATCGATTCAGGAGCCATGTACCGAGCGGTAACCTACCTCATGTTAAAGGAGGACCTCCCTCCCGTCGAGTCCCCAAAATTGGAACGCCTCTTGGGCCAATTGGACCTGCAATTCCGTAGCCATAATGGCGTTAATCAGCTGTTGGTCAATCGTCTAGAATTAACAACCGAGCTTCGGTCCAAGGTGGTCAACACCGCGGTTAGTCCAGTTTCGACCCTGCCCAGCGTGCGATTGGCTATGGTCGCCCTGCAACGGAGCTACGATGATGGTCACGGCATCACCATGGATGGCCGCGATATTGGAACCCATGTTTTCCCCGAGGCGGATCTCAAATTTTTTGTACGTGCCAGACCGGAAATTCGGGCTGCACGAAGGCAGGCTGAACTCCTGGCCGCCGGTGATTCAAGCTGGACTTTTGAGGAAATCCTTCAGAACCAAGCCGAAAGGGACTTCATGGATTCCAACCGGGAATTTGCACCTTTGCGCCGGGCCGATGACGCTATTGATTTAGACAACAGTGATTTAAGTCGCCAAGAGCAACTGACCTGGGCACTCGAATGGGTTCAGCGCAAGCAAGGCCTCTAGCCTTTGCGCTTACGGTCGTGCTCTTTGAGGTGAATTTTTCGCATCCGCATGGATTTGGGGGTTATTTCAATCCATTCGTCTTCTTGGATATACTCCATCGCTTCCTCCAACGAAAAACGCTTGGGTGGAGCAATCCGGGTGTTGTCATCCTTACCCGCCGCACGCATATTGGTGAGCTGCTTGCCTTTGACCAAATTCACCACCAAATCACCGGGTCGAATATGTTCGCCGACGACCATGCCTTCGTAAAGGTTTTCCCCGGATTCCACAAAAAACACCCCCCGATCTTGCAATTTATCCAAACTGTACCCGGTCGCTGGACCTGTTTCCATGGAAACCAAAGACCCGTTAATACGTCCTGGAATGACCCCTTTCCAGGGCCTAAATTCCAAAAATCGATGGGCTGAAATCGCTTCACCCTGGGAAAGGGTGAGCATTTGGGAGCGTAAACCCATCAAAGCGCGGGCCGGTAATTCAAATTCCAAATGGATCCAGTCCCCTTTGGGCTCCATAACCATCATTTCACCCCTTCGCATGGTCACCACCTCAATAATTTTACCCGAGAACTCTTCGGGAACATCCACCACCAATTGCTCAAAGGGCTCATGCTTGGCTCCGTCCACTTGGCGAATGACCACCGTAGGTTGCCCCACTTGCAATTCGTAACCCTCGCGGCGCATTGTTTCAATCAAAATCG
>JBJTSS010000046.1:0-1670 GCA_046079785.1 Bacteroidota bacterium | reverse complement strand
CTGCACTCGTTAAACTTTGATTGCCAACAGTTAAGGACGTACCTTCGCATATTTTATATTGAAACTGATAGATATCAACCTTAAAATTATCCAAAGACCATGACTCGTCACATGGATCTTGGTCGCCCAAAACATTTATTCTAAAATTCATCGTAGAGGACGTGTGTGGCACCTTGAATCGGGCGCGGTAAGATCGAGTCCCCCAGGGTGACCAATACCACCAATAACATCTAGCTGAAATACTTGGCATACCTAAGTAGGTAAGCTCAGAATAATTTGAATTATACCAATAACCAAAATAATAAGTGCCGAGCACTTGGCTATTCAAGCTGATTTGAAAGGGCTCCGAAGCATCCCAACTATCATGCAAATAGAAATCAAATTCAACAAAGAGGCTATCATGAGAAGGTAAGTTGGATTGGTTAAACTCCAAATTCATGTTTGAAAATGGGCCCAACATTTGACTACCATTCCACCAGTGAACTTGGCCAGAATTCCAACCTAATGTATTGTTTTGAAAACTATTCGAATAAACAAGGCTTGAGTTCCCAGTACCCAAATACGTAGTATCAATAGGCTCTACATCCAATGTTAAGGTAATGACTGAATCACAACCGTTGGCTCCAACAACTGTTCGGCTATAAACCCCACTCTGATTCAGCGATTGATTACCAAAAGCATAAGACTGACCATTACAAATCGAAGCCTGAATCGAAGAAGCGGTATGGGGTAAAACTTGAATTAGGCCGTTGATGCTATCTAAATTGCCAGGACATCCACCTGTCATTCGAACAGTGTACGGGAAAAGCCCCGAAAGAGAGGTTGACCCACTAATGGTAAAGACACCGGCAAGCCATTCACCAAAAATCCCTGCCGGTAAGCCTGTGGCATAGGCGCCGGTAGCACCCGTTGTCAAAAAGTTAATTGAACTAATCGCCTGCTGTAAACAAACCGATCTATTCGGGCTACCATTTTGGAGCGAAATGGTATTTAACGATTTCACCACCATACTACCCGAAACGGAATTATTTCCCCCGGAACAACCTCCTGTTGTTGTAACGATATAGTTAAAATTCCCCGTTACGGTAGGTATTCCATTAATAGTCACTTGATTATTTTGCCAGTTTGCCGTTACCCCGAGAGGCAATCCGCTCGCAACAACTCCGGTTGCTCCTGTGGTAGTTAATAAAATATTTTGGATTGGCTGACCTACGCATACTGTTTGTGCAAACAATGAGCCTGTGCAATTAACACCTGTAAGGATAAACGAAAAAGGGAACGTTCCTGTCCCCGTAGGGGTTCCGCTTATTACAATAGTATTATTGGACCAAACCCCGCTTACTCCCGGAGGTAACCCAAAAAATACTGCACCCGTTGCTCCAGTGGTTTGGTACACTATCGGCTGTATTGAATTATTAACGCCAACTGTCTGATTTGGCGTATTGTTAGTTGAAATAAGACTACTGCTGCATGAATTGCCACTTGTGGAATTTGAATTTGAACCTGACATAACAGATCCATTATTCCAGGAGGTGTTGGGAATGACATCGGCGAGTTCGTCGGCGTATTCACAATTGCCTGGTGTTGCGAGATCCCATTTGATGGTGGTATTCCCTGTGGCCAAAACGCGGAACCTCAGATTGAACATGAGTCCGTTGACGGTAACCGGC
>JBJTSS010000045.1:0-1814 GCA_046079785.1 Bacteroidota bacterium | reverse complement strand
AATCCCGCCGAAATCAAACTCAAAGGTCAAAATGTCCAAATCCTGGGTCAGGTCAAAGAGACGTATTTGGTAATTACCAAGGAATCCAATGCCATGTTTGTGCTGACCACGGTTGCCAAAGATTTAACACCACTCCAATCTCTGCGCATCAATTTTCCGGATGATACCAAACTCAAATATCAGCTCAAAAGCGCTTGGCTATTAGGCAATCGTATCGTTTTACTTTCGCATTGTTTTAACAAAGCTCTACGCCAAGACCAATACCATTGGTGGGAATTGTCCCTGGAAGGCGTCCTCCAAAAAGGGCCCGTAGAAGCCGCACGCATCAACGGGAACGGCACGGTAAACGATCCCCTGATATCCCCGGTTTTTGGATGTTCCCGCGATCTCAAAGTCGTTTATGCCCTTTTCCCTGAACCCTCCTCCTTTGGTCAATCCATCGCGGGGATTCGCTGCAAACAATGGGATTCTGAGCTGGAGCTCCTTTGCAACCGTTCCCTGAATCTTTCGGTAGAAAACCAAATCGCCAAAGTATTGACCGCTGATTTCAGCGATGCCAACCGTGGTATCGTCACCCTTGACCTGGTCTCCATCCCCAAGCCTGGCGTTAAAAGCACCCCATCTTTGGCATCGAATGAACGCCTATGTAAGATTTCCGTACCTCAAGCGTCCATCACCGCATTGCCCATCCGATCAGAAGAATACCCCTATGTTCATCAAGTGAAAGTGCGTTGGTCCGATGATGCTTCCAGCATTTTGGCCATTTCCACCTTATCGACTTCCTACAAATCCGGAATTCAATCCATACTTCTTCAAAAGTGGACCCCTGCCGATACAACACCGGCTCATCGGCATTCCTACGCAGTTCCGGCATCCTTCAAGAAGAGTGCGGACCTGCTAAACAAAAAATTCAGGGATACCGGTACCCCCAAAAGGCAGCTCAAAGAAGTCATGGATCTTTCCAATCAAATTGTGGAAATTGACCGTGACCGTTTCACGGTCTTTGGTTGCATCGAACGCGTAAACAGAGAAGTAGCTGTCGGGAAGAAATCGGATGAGGTTTCCGATGCGGACGCCACCTACACCCATTATGCTCAAGGGAACCTAACGCTGCATGGCGCCTGGTCTCAGGGTATTCAGAAGCATCTGGAAAATCCTATTGATCAAATCATTCAACCCAAAGGCATGAATTTGCCAACGGGGATCCTCGGTCTGCCTCATCCATCGCAGACCTTGATGATCTACAATGATTTACCCGAAAACATGACCGTTAGGCATCAGGCCTTCAAAGTGAAGGGCATGAACAACGAGAACCTCAAAGAGGCCAAAACGGTTCTGCTTCATGTGGACAGCGAAGGAAGATTTTCTTTCTTTAAGCCGTTTTCCAATCCCAAGGATCAAGGAAGAATTTACCCCTCTACGGCATGGATGGAGTCCAAGAATGCATTCGTTTTTGTGGGATCGGATTCAAAGGGCATGATGCGCCTGGTCAAGGCCACTTATTAGGGAACAACCTGCACGTCGAAGTAAACCTTCTTCTTATGGGAGCCACAAATCTTTGGCGGCCCAACGCGCATAGGACCACACCTTCCACCGGTCTCGACCTGTGACCATACGGGTAATCCCCAAGTGCTTAGCCGTGGGGGTCTTCAGTCCTTGCTTCGTAAGAATCACCTCCAAGTCAAATAAACAAGGCGTGCAACTGTAATGAGGGGAACCCAACCAATCCATGGACCCTCTCCAAAGCTTGGAAACCGCCGTACGGTCTCTATAAGCCGACTTCAATTTGTTGGAGGAGGTGGTTTGCAAAATCC
>JBJTSS010000044.1:0-2523 GCA_046079785.1 Bacteroidota bacterium | reverse complement strand
CCAGGGGAGGAGTCCTAAGCCTTTGGAAGGATCCCAGGAACAGGGTCTTGCATTCCTGTTCATGGGAAGGAAACGGTTGAACGCAAAAATGTACCGGGTAAGCGGCTCTGCAGTGGGGATAAGGAAAGTCCATACTTTTCGGTCTTGTACCCCAAACCAAGAGCAAGCAGACCTTGTATGGGGTCACCAACCAACCAAAACTGCCAAGCCAACGAGGGTTGATAACCCAAAACCCACTCGCTGCAGGGCCTTCGGCCTTCTTGGAAATGCAGCCGAAGACTGTTGCTCAGGGCATTTTGCTCCAGGCTCAGGTGGAAACCGGCTTGCCATAACGAAGACTTTGAAGGATTAGGTTGAGGCATCATCCCCTGGTGTTGGATTCGAAAGCCACTGCGTAAACGTTGGTTCAAACGATGCTCCGTACCCAAGCCATACCCCCATTGTTTCGACTGGGCTCGCTGGTTCCATTCGAAACCCATGGTGAGGCCTATTCGGTTCGGTCCGAAACGACGACTTAGGCCCAATCGACTGGCGTAGGTCGTAAACACCCACCAACCATTTTTTTGGAACCCCAACGTCAACCAATCGCGTGGCGTTTGGTACGCGATGGCTGAGTGGATACGTCCTAGCCCGGGTAAATTCGGATGGTAACTAAAGCCAACCCCCGTTTGGGTTTTAACCGATGAAGCGGGACCTAAGGCGGGCCAAAAGGCTTGACCCAGAACCCAGCCGGGCAGCGGGGGCTCCCCGTACAGGGCTAGGGCATGGGTCCCCCCGGGAAATTGCCCATAGGCCTTAGGGGAAATATGGACGGCATAGGCCAGTCCGGCGCAAAGCAGGATCCATCGCATGGACCTGCAAAATGGTTGGGCAAACGACCTCGAACCGTACCCAAGCGTTTACCAACGTATCAAAGCGGAACCCCACGTGAAGCCGCTACCAAAAGCAGCCAACATCACCAAATCCCCTTGTTGAATTCGACCTTCTTCTACCGCTTCACTCAAAGCAATTGGGATGCTTGCCGCGGTGGTATTGCCATAACGCATGATGTTATTGTACACTTGATCGTCCCTTAAGGACAATTTGTTTTGAATGAATTGGGCAATGCGCAGGTTGGCTTGATGGGGAATCAGAATTCGCAAATCAGCTGGGCTTAACTGGTTGGCTGCCAAGGCCTCTTCGATAACCTCCGCAAATCGGACCACCGCGTGTTTAAAAACAAAATTCCCATTCATTCGAGGGAAGTAGGACACGTCATCGGGGTCATTTCGATGAATTATTTCAGGAATCCAGTCCTGGGTACTTGGTCCTAACAAGGCCAATTCTTCGGCATGTTCCCCTTGGCTATGCAAATGGGTCGAGAGTATCCCACGGTTGGGGTCTTCGGTTCGACCAAGGACCACAGCGCCGGCTCCGTCTCCAAAGATCACCGAGACATTCCTACCCCGGGTTGAAATATCCAGACCGGCCGAGTGCAATTCTGAGCCCACCACGAGGACATGTTTGGCGTTTCCGTTACGAAGGTATTGGTCGGCTATCGACATGGCATAAACAAACCCGGAACATTGGTTTCGGATGTCAATGGCACCGATGGTATTGCAGCCAAGGTTATGCTGGAGCTGAACCCCAGGGCCAGGGAAATAATAATCCGGACTGAGGGTCGCAAAGAGGATTAGGTCCAAATCCTGCGGGCCCAGGCCTGCAGCATCCAAGGCCCTTCGAGCGGCCTCGGTTCCCATCGAAGACGTTGAATCGACCCCTGGTACGGCGAAACGACGCTCATGGATGCCGGTACGTTCCACAATCCATTCGTGGTTGGTTTCCATCCGCTGCGACAAGTCATGGTTGGTGACGACCTGGGAAGGCAGGTAATGCCCCGTTCCCAAGATGACGGAACTATAAGCCATATCTATTCTTTTATTAAAGATAGCGCCAAAAAAAAATAGCCCGAATTGAGCGGGCTATTCATTTAAATGGACGGGTTGAATTAATTCTGTAGAGGTTCTACGGATACAAAGGAGCGGTTTTTCTCACCGCGGGTAAAAACAACGCGACCGTCGGTGAGGGCAAACAGCGTATGGTCTTTGCCAATTCCTACATTACGACCAGGATGATGCCGGGTACCCCGCTGACGGATAATGATATTCCCGCTGGTGGCCAATTGACCACCAAAAATTTTGACGCCGAGTCGTTTACTTTCGGATTCACGACCATTTTTGGAAGAACCTACACCTTTTTTGTGAGCCATGGTTTCGTCTTTAAGAGTTTAGAGGAAAGGTTGGGTAGGATTTACCCGATGGATTCGACAAGGATTTTGGAAAATGATTGGCGATGCCCGTTCATTTTTTGGTAACCTTTACGGCGCTTCTTCTTGAAAACCAAGACTTTGTCGCCTTTGAGGTGATTCAAGACTTTAATTTTGACTTTGGTATCAGCCAAATAGGGCTGACCAATTCGGACTTGGTTCTGGTCTTCGAGCAACATAACGCTATCAAGCTCAAGGACGTCGCCCTCGTTGGCTTG
>JBJTSS010000043.1:0-1154 GCA_046079785.1 Bacteroidota bacterium | reverse complement strand
GGATGAATCGCTGCGATCGTTTGGGGTTGATGGTATGGCATGATTTTGCCTATGCCTGTGCAATGTTTCCTTTGGATAGTGGATTTCGTGCCGAGGCCTTGGTCGAGGCCGAAGAGCAAGTGCTCCGACTGCGACCGCATCCCTCCTTGGTTTTGTGGTGTGGTAACAACGAAACCGAAGAAGGTTGGTTTAATTGGGGTTGGGTCAAAGAAATGGGTTATTCGGCGACGGATTCCCAAGAGGTTTGGCAGGCCTACCAGAACTTTTTTCACCGGGATTTACCCGAGCTCCTTCGCTATAGGGATGCCGACCGGCCCTATCATCCGTCATCGCCTGCCAACGGATGGGGGAGGGAACGTGCCTACCGCGAGGGCGATGTTCATCAGTGGGCGGTTTGGTGGGGTATGAAGCCCTTTGACCATTATACTCAACGCATCGGTCGTTTTGTTTCCGAATTTGGCTTTCAAGGATTTCCAACCCTGGAATGCATGGAGGAATACGGTTGGTCCCGATTTGTTGATTTGAATGATTCGGTGTTACGGATTCATCAAAATCATCCCAGAGGTTTTGAAACCATCCGCGAATATTTGTGCAGGGATTATTGGGGACCGTATGCGGCCATGGCCGATGCGGCGACGGACCAAGACTGGATTTATTTTTCGGGAATGCTGCAGTCCGATGCGATGGAAATGGCCCTTCGAGCTCAGCGAAATGCCTCGCCTTCGTGCGGTGGTTCCTTGGTTTGGCAATGGAACGATGCTTGGCCCGTCGTTTCGTGGAGTTTATTGGATTATACCGGCAGGCCCAAACCGGCTTGGTATGCCGTGCGCAGGGTATTTGGGTCTTCGGAGCCCCAGCTGGCCCCAAATGGACCGGATTCTTTGTGGCAGTGGCCATGCAGCCTAGGCCATGTCCAAGGACGTTGGGAACCTTGGAGTGCCGATTCGGGTCGACTGGTCTTACGCTCCACGGTTCCCGTTCATCGTTTGTGGTTGCAGGCCAGCGATGTTGAGTGGAGTGATAACAGTTTGGATTTGACCCCCTTTCAGGACCATGTAGTGACCTACAAAAGAAGACGGGAGGCATTGGCTTCCCTTGAAATCCATCGGTGGTGTCCGTCACGCCATGGGGTCGATCGTAGCGCGCTTGATTTT
>JBJTSS010000042.1:0-3136 GCA_046079785.1 Bacteroidota bacterium | reverse complement strand
TCATGATCCAAGACCCAGGGCGATACCTGGAGTCCTTTGCCCAAGCGGGGGCTGATGTCTTGACCGTCCACATGGAGGCCTGCGTTCATCTGCATCGTAATCTGCAACAAATCAAGGCGCTGGGTCTGCAGGCCGGGGTAGCATTGAATCCCCATACCCCAGTTGAATCCTTGTGGCCTGTATTACCGGATTTGGATCTGGTCTGTTTAATGTCCGTCAATCCTGGTTTTGGGGGTCAGGCCTTTATTCCGGCGACCATGAACAAGCTCGCCGCTTTGGACCGTTACCGGAAGGAGCAGGGCTTAAGTTTTCGCATCGAAATCGATGGGGGGGTGGACTTGCACAATGCGGCATCCTTAATGCAGGCTGGCGCTGACGTTTTGGTCGCTGGGAATTCGGTTTTTGGTCAGGCTGATGCAGCCCACGCGGTGCGCAGTTTCAAAGCCCTCATGGCTTGAAAAAAAACCTTCTCGGGTTTTGGTTTTTCTGGGCTATGTTGCTCCACGGGCCTGCCTTTGCGTTGGCCTTGGCATGGGACGATCCCGGACCAAATCTACCGTCGGATTCGGCGACGCTTCGTGGCCAGGTGGTGGACCGTGAAAACAATCCCTTGAGCGGGGCTACGCTTTTGGTGGCTGGAACAACGTGGGGGACCAGTACGGATCAACGTGGGCGTTTTGTGTTACGAATACCGGCGCTGGTCCCATTGGACCTGGAAGTTCGGTATTTGGGCTACCGTAGTCAGCGTCGAAACCTATTGGCCAAACCCGATGAGATTCTGCCCATGCGTTGGCAATTGGAACCGGCCGTTCTTGAACTAGGTCAAGGGGTCGTGGTGGAGGCCGAGCGTACCCAAACACCTGGCGTGACCAAAATCAATCCTCTGGTGAGTCGGCGATTGGCCAACCCCAGCGGGAATTTTGAAACCATACTCCAAGCATTTGGGGCAAGATCCCAACAGGAATTTTCATCGCAATACCAGGTACGGGGGGGGAATTATGACGAAAATCTCACCTACTTGAATGGAATAGAGTTGTATCGACCGGTCTTGATGCGCAGTGGTCAACAGGAGGGGTTGAGTTTGATTCACCCAGACCTGGTCGAAAATATCCACTTTTCGGCCGGTGGATTTGAGGCTCGCTACGGTGACAAAATGAGTTCGGTCTTGGACGTCACCTACCGTCAACCCCGCTACGCTTCCGGGACGATCCAAGCCGGATTAACCGGGGTTTCGCTGGCTGCGGAGGGCCTGATGGGGCGCGAAGGTCGTTGGACTTGGCAAGGTGGTCTGCGCTACCGTACCCTCAATTCGTTGTTACAAAGTCTGGACACCCGGGGGGAGTACCGTCCGGTTTCCACGGACCTTCAGGCCTTGGTCTCCTACCGTCCAAACTCCCGTTGGCAATGGAATTGGTTAAGTCACGCAGGACAAAATATACTTTCGGTTATTCCCTCCAACCGCGAGACGGTGTTTGGGACAGTCAAGAACGCCTTACAACTAAGGGTTTACTTTGATGGCCAGGAGTCCATGCGTTTTGCTAACGCGACCCACGGTACCAGCCTGGTCTATCATCCGCATTCCCGTTTGAGTTTGACCCAGTCGGCGAGTTATTATTCGGGCAATGAACAGGAGAGAATCGATGTAGAATCCGCTTGGTTGCTGAATCAGTTGGATGCCAATTTGGGTTCTTCAAATTTTGGAAACGTCTTGTTCACCCGCGGTGTAGGGGCTTTTCAGCAATATGCCCGTAATCGTTTGTGGATACGGGTAGGGGCCCTTGAGCACCGGGGCCTCTGGCAAAACCCCAACGGGCAACACCAGGTTTCTTGGGGCCTTCGGGCCCAAAGGGAAGAAATCCAGGAGTACCTCTGGGAGTACACCCTCGTGGATTCATTGGGGTTTTCGTTGCCATCAACCCGGCCTAGCGATACCACCGTCCAAGTTTTTCGCAGTATCCAGGCAGACCAGGAAATGCAAAGCCAGCGTTGGTCAGCTTATGTCCAAGACCAGATCCGCTTGGATTCGAGGGGGCGTTGGCGGCTGAACGGCGGGCTAAGGGTTCAATTCTGGTCCTGGAACCGTGAGACGGTTTGGAGCCCTCGGGTCAACCTGTCTTGGAAGCCCGACTGGTCCAAGGACTGGGCCTTTCGTTTGGCCCTGGGTCGCTATGCCCAACCGGCCTTTTATCGGGATGCACGTTTTCCGGACGGGTCTTTGAATCGCCAGGTTTTGGCCCAACGCGCAACGCATGCGGTATTGACCGCGGATCATCGATTCAAGGCCTGGGATCGCCCTTTTCAGTGGGTGATGGAGGCCTATTACAAGGATCTTCGCCGCATCATACCCTACGAAATCGATAATATTCGGGTTCGATATTTGGCCGAACCCCCTGTCAACGGTTATGCGGCCGGCCTGGATTTACGAATTCACGGGGAGTTTGTTTCTTCCTTGCAATCCTGGGCCACCCTATCCTGGATGAAAACTTCCGAAAAAAATCCGTTGGCCGGGTGGATTCCTCGGCCTACCGACCAACGTATCCAGTTGGCTTTGATGTTTCAGGACTACCTGCCCCCGTATCCGGATTACAAAGTGAACCTCAACCTCGTCTTTGGCACCCGTTTGCCCTATGGGCCACCGGATGATGCCCGTGCTCGGGATACCCTCCGTATGCCTTCCTATCGTCGGGTAGATATTGGTTTTAGTCGAATTATGTGGGGTGGTAGCGCCCAGAAACCTTGGTTTGGGGGGCGTATAGCCCGAACATTTCGAACGGCCTGGCTTAATCTGGAGGTCTTCAACCTGTTGCAAGTCAACAATACCGTTTCCTATACCTGGCTTTACGATACCCAAGGTTACCAGCAGAATGTTCCCAATTACCTCAGCGGTCGTGTTTTGAACCTGCGTTTGGTGATGGAGTGGTAAAATCCCTGCTTGGTGCTATATTTGCACTCCTTTGGCCAAAATCGCTACGAGATTACCCGTGACTTGTCCCTAGGTTGGTTCTTTTTTTCTGAAATTGCGGGAATAGCTCAGTTGGTAGAGCACGACCTTGCCAAGGTCGGGGTCGCGAGTTCGAGTCTCGTTTCCCGCTCAGTAGCCCAGGTGGTGAAATCGGTAGACACGCAGGACTTAAAA
>JBJTSS010000041.1:0-2323 GCA_046079785.1 Bacteroidota bacterium | reverse complement strand
GGTGTCGCGGATTACTTTGGATCGTACACCTCGCTCAGCAACAACGGGTTGGCTATCTTTTTTTGGTTACTTTGTTTGTTCCTTAATACCTGGATACTCTCCAGGGGGCTTTCCGGTGGGGTCGAAAAAGCGGCCAAGGTGGGAATGCCATTACTGTTATTGTTCGGCTTGTTTTTGGCCTACAAAGGGATCACGTTGCGATCCGGTGAATTTGGGGCGATCCTGGATGGTACGGTGGGCCTCAACTTCTTGTGGACCCCCAATTTTGATTCAATTTGGAATACCAAGGTATGGCTTGCAGCCGCGGGTCAAATCTTTTTTACCTTAAGCGTTGGCATGGGCTCTATTCAATGTTATGCTGCCTATGTCCGTCCCAAACAAGACATTGCCCTCAATGCAATGTCCGCGGGTTGGATGAATGAATTTGTGGAGGTCGTTCTGGGCTCCTCCATTTTGATTCCTATTGCCATCGGCTACCTTGGCGTGGATCGTGTTGTTGAATTAACCCAAAGCGGAGGACTAGGGCTGGGCTTCAAAACGTTGCCCTATTTGTTCACCCAATGGGGTCCCATGATGGGGGCAATTGCAGGTATTTGTTGGTTTGGGCTTTTGTTTTTTGCCGGTATTACCTCGTCTTTGGCGATGGGTACGCCGGTTATGGCATTTTTGAGGGATGAGTTTGGATGGAAACGTGCTCCCGCGGCCTGGACTTTTGGACTAATCATCCTCGTACTTGGAGCCCCGACCGTTTTCTTTTTTAACGAAGGGGTTTTTGACGAATACGATTATTGGGCGGGTACCGTAAGCCTAGTTGTATTTGCATTTTTTGAAGTCATTCTTTTTGCCTGGGTTTTTGGGATGGATCAAGGATGGAAAGAAATCAACGAGGGAGCCGATATGAAAATCCCCGTTTTCTTTCGTTGGGTGATTCAGTACGTAACGCCGGTGATTCTTTTGGCTGTTTTGGTGGCGTCCATACCCGATATTCTTTCCCGAATTCAGAATCCGGGTAACTCCTATATTCTGGGAGCACGCCTTTTGTTGTTGGCGCTGTACACAGGCATTGCTTTGGCCGTATACGTTGCGTACCGTAAGCGTTTACGTCAAAATAATCCATCCAAAATTCAAACACCATGAAGATTCCGGCCTTGATCACGATGCTCTTGTCCCAGGGGACGGTGACGTTTTTTACTTTGTATTTTCTGATCCAGGTGCTTCGCACGCCTCCAGCCAAACCAGAATCTCATGAGGATAGCCCATCCGGGGCGTCATCGCACTAGCGTTTTTGGGTTTGAAAGCGTGGTGGAGAATTCCCCGTGGTGAGGCCATGGGCTTTTTGGGGCTATCCCTGTTGACGGTGACTTTACCTTGGGTGCGTTCTTGGATGACCACGGAGCAGGCGCCCACCCAAAGCAGTGACCCTGCATTAATCGCCTCGATTCATGACCTTAGAAACCGAAGTTTTCGGGCTCGGTCCGAGCATTGGATGGGGGACAGTGGGCGGATCCAAAAATTACAATCCGGTCAGCGAATAGATTTGAATCACGCAGATACCTTGGCCTTGAGGCGTCTTCGCGGGGTGGGTGCGGCAACCGCTCGGCGAATTGCTGATTATCGCCGAAGGCTGGGAGGTTTTATTCGGACCGATCAATTGTTGGAAGTCTACGGGATGGATACCCTGACCTTTGAAGTTATTCTAAAGTATGTTACACTGGATACGTCCAAGGTTATTCCATTGGACATTAACACCACGGATTTGGAGGCCTTGGCCGATCATCCGTATGTGGGTTGGGCCTTGGCCAAGAAAATTTTGGCATATCGCCGACAGCACGGGCCTTACACGAGCGGTTCCGATATGCTTCGCCAACTGGATGTGGATTCAATAGCCCGGCGGCGCTTGCTCCCATACTGTACCCGATAGCTTGGGTTTTGTTTCTACCTTTGGTCCATGGATTTTAAGGCTTCAGAAAACACCCGCTTAATCGGCGCTTCGGTACGGGAATTTGCCGACCGCAACATTCGACCACATGCCATGGAATGGGATGAATCCCAGCATTTTCCTCGGGATCTCTTTCATCAATTGGGGGCGATGGGTTTGTTGGGGGTCTTGGTTCCCGAGGCCTACGGGGGGGCT
This sequence comes from Bacteroidota bacterium, assembly GCA_046079785.1. Taxonomy (GTDB): domain Bacteria; phylum Bacteroidota; class Bacteroidia; order UBA7662; family UBA7662; genus SYHX01. The sequence goes on along the minus strand of JBJTSS010000041.1, from coordinate 189 downwards.
GGATTGGGTTACGAAGAATATGTTGAGGCCATTGTTGAATTGGCCAAAGCGGATCCTTCCATCGGTTTGTCCATGGCGGCTCATAATTCACTGTGCACGGGACACATCCTCCAATTTGGGAACGAAGAACAAAAACAGCGTTGGTTACCCCGATTGGCATCGGGGGAATGGCTTGGGGCTTGGGGTTTG
>JBJTSS010000040.1:0-2751 GCA_046079785.1 Bacteroidota bacterium | reverse complement strand
CCAAATTGCTCGGCCAAAATCTTGATTTGACCTGCGAGAACCGGGGTGCTTTTGGGAAACCCAAGGTCCTCCCGTAACACCGTCCAATCACGAACCCCGGCACGAGGCTCGGCGGTCCCCCAGAATTCCCAATCCTTGTTCTCGTCTTCCCTTACCCAAAAGCTCACCTTGGTAGGGAAAACAATCCAAGAACGAACATCCTGAAGAAATCCTACGTCCAAGTGGCGCAAGAGCGCCTTTTCGGGCAGGCTCATGACCGCCTCAAAGGGCTGACCTTGTATCCCATGCCATCCCCCTTTGCGCCAGTCTTTATCGCCTTGCACCCCATCCACCAAGGCAAGTAAACCACCGGCCGTGTATTGGGGATTGGGCGCATGGGTCACCTTCAATTGAAGACGAGGATCGACTCGACGGTAAACCGCCGTCGATACAAATCCGGGTCGTCCACCCGATTCCATAACAACAGCCGAAACCGTATCGGATCGGCGAAGCCATAGCGGACCGGTATAGGGTACGCCCATCGTTCGAGGGTCTGCCCCACCGGTTGCCACCCGAATCGCTTGTTCCTTGCCTTGGACCCGGACCGTAACCCGAAGGGAGTCTCCGAAAATCCTTGAATCCGCTTCGATTAGGGGTACGGAGCCGCTAGGAAGGGGTGCATCCAGACGCTTGGGCAGCGTAAAGGAAGGAGGGCCGTAAGCCCGTGGCCGGTAGGTCCAATCTCCCCCCTCCATCAACCTCGCATGCTCCAAAGCAAGGGCATCGCTCGTTCGACCGTTAACCAATCGTTCAGGCCATGCCGTTCCTTGGGTACAGGCCGGATCCGTTTGGACCTTCAAAGTACGTCCGTTGGGCAAACGCAGGCGATAAGACGATAACGACGGAACCGACCACATCCATTCCGTAGAACCCGGTGTTACGGGATACAAACCCAACATGCTCAAGACATACCAGGCACTCATTTGACCACAATCTTCGTTACCAACCAACCCATCGGGTTGATCGCTGTAAAAATTGTTCTGGATTTGACGAACCAGATTTAGGGTTTTTTGGGGGCGACCCAAATAATGGTAGAGGTAGGCGATATGGTGCGAAGGCTCGTTACCGTGCGCGTATTGTCCGATGAGCCCGGTGATATCCGCTTGGGTTCGGCCCGACGTCTTGGAACTGGTTCCAAAAAGGGTGTCCAAAAGAGCCTCGGCCCGCTCAGCTCCTCCTACCGCTTCGATCCAGCCGTAAACATCTTGGGGTACATAAAAGGAAGTTTGCCAGGCATTGGCTTCGGTATAATGGTTGTTGACCTCTCGGGGGTCAAAGGGGGTCAACCACTGACCATTTTGCCTGGGACGCATCATCCCGCTCGCAGAGTCCAACAAATTGCGCCAGGAACCGGATCGTTGCAAATACTGACGATACGCCAACGAATCCCCCCGGATTTTGGCCGTTTGGGCGATGCACCAATCATCGTAGGCGTATTCCAAATTCTTGGACACCGATTCCGAGCAGGCTTCGACCCCAAGATGGCCGTGATCGCGTAACCATGCAATGCCTTCGTAGTCCTGGTTGGCGCTATGCACCATGGCTTCCCATGCCTTGTCCACTTCAAAATCTCGACAGCCCTTGGCCAAGGCATCGGCCATAACCGAAACCGAATGGTAGCCAATCATGCAATTGGTTTCGTTCGAAGAAAGTTCCCAAACGGGTAATCGGCCCGCCTGTTCAAACTGCGCCACAAAGGTTTTCAAAAAATCACGGGTCCTCACCGAATCCAACAAAGGCAACAACGGATGCAAGGCCCGGTAGGTATCCCACAACGAAAAAACCGTGTAGTATCGAAAGTCCCTGGCCACATGAATTTGACCATCCCTACCCCGATAACGACCATCCACATCGTTGGCCAAACTTGGGTGAACAAAACAGTGGTACAAAGCCGTATAAAAGGTGCGGACCTTGGCCGAGTCCTGGTCTTGCACTTCGACCACTCCCAAGGCCTGGTCCCAAGCCTTGGTCACCGCATTTAACAAAACCTGGCGATTCCAGGCAGGGATTTCTTGACGGAGATTTCGAGCGGCACCTTCGGCATCCACATGAGAGAAACCAACCTTGACCATCACCAACTTACCGGTCCCCGGCGTTTGTTCAGATTTGGTTGAAGGGAAAGACCAAACCACTTGATGGGATGCCGAATTCTTGACGACGCTAGCCGGTTCAGAAAACTCAACGAAGGCATACGCGTGCTGATCGGTAGCCCAGGCATGGCTACGCCGATAAACTTTCCATCGGTAGGGATCCACCTGCTCAATACGACCCTCGATCAACGAATCCCGGTGCTTGAGGTCCAGGAGCAGGTAGGCCTCTTGCCCTGGGGGAAATCGAAGGGTATGCAAGCCCGAGCGTTGCCCGGCTACCAAATCCACCTCGATGCCGTTCGTCAATTGGACCGCGTAATGGCCTGGGCTGGCGGTTTCATCGTCGTGCTTGAACCGTGTACGGTACTGGGATGGGTCCAAAGACCAATTTCCCGCCATCGGCATAAACAAAAAGTCACCGTAATCGCTAACCCCGGTTCCGCTTAGGTGGGTATGCGAAAAACCATACAGCTTAGAATCGGAATAATGGTAGCCGCTACAGCCATCCCATGAACCGTCTATCCGGGTATCGGGCGATAGCTGCACCATCCCAAATGGCCAAACCGCACCAGGAAACGTATGCCCATGGCCATCCGTCCCCACCAAGGGATTCACCCAAGTT
>JBJTSS010000039.1:0-1218 GCA_046079785.1 Bacteroidota bacterium | reverse complement strand
ATCGTGCTCAATGCGTATGCCCAATCCTTCCTCCGGGATATACAAACCCGGCTCGCAGGTGATGACCATACCCTCACGCAGTGGTTCGTAACGCGCTCCAACATCGTGGACATCCAGGCCAAGAAAATGCCCTGTCCCGTGGGGAAAATACTTTTTGTAGGCCGGAGTCTTGGGGTCTTGACGCGCAATATCGTCGGAGGTTAGCAGGCCCAATCGCAACAGGGCTTCTTCCATAAGCAAAGCCGATTCCCGGTTATATTCATCCAACGTCCGGCCAGGCCTCAAGAGGTCCATGGCTTGCCTTTGGACCCCCAGTACCGCATCGTAAACCTCCTTTTGCCGGGCACTGAATCGTCCGTTGACGGGGATGCAGCGGGTCAAATCGGCCGCATAGTGGGCATAAGCGGCTCCAAAATCCATAAGCAGGAGGTCGCCGTCTCGGCAGGTATCCGCATTTCGGGTGTAGTGAAGAATACAAGCATTCTTGCCGGATGCCAGGATGGGTTCAAAACTGAAACCCTCGGCACCTTGCGCAAGGATGGAACCGGCAAGTGCTCCTTCAATTTGGTACTCTTTGCACCCGGGTTGAATGACCTTGAGCGCCTCCAGGAGAGCTTGGTGGGTGATGGAAATGGCTTTTTGAAGGGCCTGGACCTCCTCCACGCTTTTGACTGCCCTCAAACGGTCCAAGACCGGTGAGGCCCGATGAAAGCGGTGCAAGGGGAAATCCTGGGTTAAGCGGTTGGCTAGCCGTTTGGCAGCAGAGGTAACCGGGGTTGCCGTCGCCCGATCGTTTTCGTTCAGGGCAAGGTGGATATCGGTGGCGTATTGGGCTTGGGTCCACAAAACGGCTTCAAAATCCTTTTCCCAGAGAACTTGTCCTATTCCAGAGAGCCCTGAGGCTTCTTCTCGGCTATGCCGAGGTCCTTCCCAAACGGCCAGGGTTGGGCTGGTCTCCCGCACAAACAAAACCTCTCGGTAGGCTGGATTGGGGCAATCGGGGAACAAAAGCAGGGCTGTAAGCTCCTGATCGATGCCGGTTAGCCAATAAAGGTTGGAATCCGGGTGGTAGGGGTGGAACGCATCCCCGTTGGATGGAACCTGGTCCGAAGCCACAAAAACGGCCATGGAACCGCTACCCAAGGAGGCCGAAAAGCGGGCTCTGTTGGCGGTAAAAACAGAAGAATCGAGGGGTTGATAACGCATGGTAGGGTTTTC
>JBJTSS010000038.1:0-6098 GCA_046079785.1 Bacteroidota bacterium | reverse complement strand
CTCAGGACTCGGTGTACCTCAGTTTCTCCTATCAACCAGCAGGTTGGTGCGAAGCCCCGGAACCCGTGGATTCTTTTTTGTTGGAATTCAGGCAACCCAACGGTAATTGGCAACGGGTTTGGTTTGCTCAGGGAAGCCCGTTGCAACCCTTTCGAAAGGTCATGATTCCGCTTCGGGATTCTGCTTTTTTCTACGATGGTTTTGCTATGCGTTGGACGTCCTTTGGTTCGCTAACCGGTTTGGTGGATGTTTGGCATTTGGATTACGTGCACCTTGCTCCGGGTCGGGGATTAGGGGATACGTTGCGCAATGATGTTTCACCGGTACACACCAACGCAACCTACCTGAGGCCCTACCGAAGCATGCCGCTCAACCAATTTTTGGCCGATACTCTCCGTTTTTTGAACCCATTGCATGGGTATGATTTAACGAACAACGGTATGGCGACGCCGGTAAGTCATCAATACCGGGTGCTGCGAAGCGGTGGTGGAGGTAGTCTGTTCAGTAGCCCTGTTCTTAACCTGCCTAACCTCGGTACGGCCCAAAATTTTGGATTGGTCTATCCTCGATTCAACGTTCCGGTCGCCACGGGTGATAGCCTGGATTTGGTTTTGGAATACTTGGCTCAATCCGTAGGCGATGTACAACCCAGGAACGATACCTTACGAGAACCGATTCGATGGTGGAATTACTTGGCTTACGACGATGGAACAGCCGAAACAGGCTACGGCATCAACGTCGTGGCCGGATCGGTCGCGTATAAATTTTGGCTGGCCCAGCCCGATTCTTTACGCGGTGTATGGATGTACTTTACCCGAGCAGCGGCCAATGCAGCCAACGAACTTTTTGTGCTCAAGGTTTGGACCCAGGTTCAGGAAAGGGGAAGGGGTGAAAGCGAAGTTTATCGTTCCAGCATTCCCTACCGTCCGACTTACGGGGACAGCATAGGGCATTTTGTTTTTTTGGGAATTGATCCACCCTTGCCGGTGCGGGACTCCTTTTATGTTGGTTGGCAGCAAGAAACCTCCGGTCTTCTTAACATTGGTTTGGATCGCAACGACACCCTGGTTCGCTACAACCGCTGGTTCAATACCCAAGGAATTTGGGAGGAGTCCTCCATCCCCGGGTCTTGGATGATTCGGCCGGTATTGGGTGGGCCCTTTCGTTACCCGGCCACGATCCGTGAGACGAAAGTCCTGGGGCCCACATTTTACCCTAACCCATGGAATCCTAACCTTGAACCGTTGGTTTTCATGGGACCATCTGCGGCTGATCGTTTGTTCTTGTACGACATCAACGGGCGGCCTCACGAGTTGATGCAAGCGTCGGATACGGAGAAGGATGCGCAAGGATTATGGAGAACTTTCTACCGTCCTTGGACTAACCTCGCCCCCGGTTTGTATTATGTTAATGTTACAACCCAGGATGGTCAAAGACACCGTTCCAAAATCCTTGTACCCTAATGAGACCAACCAAAAACCCCAGCCATTCCCAAACCGTGATGAACGAATTGGTGTTACCCAACGATACCAACACCTTGAATAATTTGATGGGGGGACGTCTATTGCATTGGATGGATATCTGCGCGGCCATTGCTGCCCAAAAACACGCCAACCGAATCGTGGTTACCGCCTCGGTGGATAACGTTAGTTTTAACAGGGCCATCCGCCTTGGTAATTTGGTCAATATGACGGCTACCGTTACACGGGCTTTTCAAACCTCCATGGAGGTGCGACTCGAAGTTTGGTGTGAGAACATTCCCCAGGGTATACGGCATCTATGCAACCAAGCCTATTTCACGTTTGTGGCCGTGGATGACGCGGGACAACCCACCGCAGTTCCGGACTTGGTACCGGAAACAGAAGATGAAAAAAAACAGTTTGACGGTGCCTTGCGTCGCCGTCAAGTACGGTTGGTTTTGGGTGGACGAATGCAACCCAGCGAGGCCCATGAACTTCGTTCCTTGTTCAAGAACGAAGATCAGGGTCCTGCCTAGGTTATGGTTTTAACTCGATTTAGAGTTTAAAGTCGTCGTTGTTGAGCCGTGGGTTGAGGGATCCTTCGGTCATTTTGAAGGTGATCGACTCGGGCCCCATGCTGATTTTGACTTCATGAGGAACCAGGAGTCCTTTACCTAGATCACGATAATCGCCGTATCCGGTGGTGGATACTGCCTCTTTGCCGTCAGGACCTTTGGATGTCCGTAGCGATTGTACTTTAAGTCCCGAACTTAGGCTGTAAAGATGGCTTTCTTGGGTTCCGTTTTGGAATTTCCAATCCAATTTGGCACAGAGTTCCCCGTTGATCATGACGGCACCCCCAAGTGCTAATTGAGGATGATTTCCGCTTAACCATTGCATCTCGGGCAGTGGAGTGGCCTCCATGGCTTCGTGGGCCAATTCTTCACCTTCAACCTCCTTGGTGCCTTGCATACTTTTACGGACCAATTTGCCATCGGTATACAAGTCGGTCGAAAGAACCATGGTGCTGTTCAGCTTGACCGTGGTGATGGAGGAGGCCGGTTTGGCTCTCTTGGTTTGGCTCATTTCCAAACTCATGCCTTGAAGGGTAGCGGCCATGGTCATGCGCAGGCCTTTGACTTTGGACCAATTCTTGGAACCCCCGGTGGCGTTGATGTAGCGTTCCAAAACCGAAGCCAAGGTGGTTCCGGAGGGTAGTTTCAAGGCGGTTGGATCAGGAGCATTCTCCCCATTCCAATCCAGCCATTCAATGACCCCATCGCTATCCAAGGCCCGTAATTTGGGGGCGATTTCACTTCCTTTACCAACACAAAGCACAACACAGGATTCAGGTTGAATCATCTTGCGCGCCATGGCCTGTACCGATTCGCGGTTCACCATCGCCAATTCTTGAAGGTAATTGCGGTAATAGCTCGATGACATCCGGTAACGCTCTTGGTCGATATAGAAACTGGCGACGGTTTGTGGATTTTGCAATGAAATGGAGAAGGTTCCGTTGAGGTAATTTTGGACCCCTTGAAGTTCGTCCGCCGGAACCAAGGTGTCCCGAATTCGGTTTAACTCATAAAAAAACTCGCGCACTGCACTGTCGGTTACGGCATTCCTAACCTGCGCGTAGGCTCGGAATTGACCAACCAAAGGGTCTTTGGTCAAGGACGAATAAGCACCGTAGGTATAGCCGTGGGTTTCGCGGAGGTTGTCAAAGAGTCGCGCATCGCTTGCCCCCAATATCGTGTTCATCACCGTCGAGGGAATATTATCGGGGGAACCGGGAACCAATTCAACCGTATTGGCAATCCGAATCACGGTTTGAACGGCTTGGGGACGATCGACAACGACCAACCGAACACCGCTCTTGTTGGTAGGTGTCGGGTACTTGTGCGCCGGAACTTCAGCGGCGGACCAATTGCCCAAGTATTGTCGGGTAAGGGCTTCGGCACTGGCCCTATCAATATCCCCAACCAAGGCCAAGTAGGCTACGTTTGGTCGTAAATAACGATCACGGAAATTTTCACAGTCGGCCAAAGTGATGGACTCCAAACCTTTTTGGGTTTGAATTTCACCGTAAGGGTGCGTTGCACCGTAAAGCAAACGGGGAAGAACCCGAGCGGCTACCGATTCGGCGTTGGTTTGCTCGCTTTCGAGTCCCGAAATCGACTGCTTACGCAGGCGTTCCAATTCTTGGTCCCGGTAAGCTGGCTGGATAAGGATTTCTCCGAGGAGTGCCATCAAAGGAGTGGTGTTACGGCTAAGGCACGTCGCATACAATCCGCTGGACGAGGTCGAAAGAGTTGCACCCAGACCGTCGATGGCCTCGTCCAGTTCCTCTTTGGTTTTCTTTTGGGTACCGCAACGAATCAGCTCACCGGTTAGGGCCGAAACACCGGCTTTGGAACCTTCGGCGACGGGGTCATAATCCCAGACCAAAGAAATTGAAACCCGAGGTAATTTTTGGTTGCGGACCAAGAATACTTTGAGTCCGTTGGGAAGTTCCCAACGTTCAGCATCCGCCCATCGTATTTCAGGGGCTGGTCCTGCAGCAGGACGCTGACTCCTATCTAGAGGAGTCTCAACGGGAGCAGGAGCTGTGGTTTTACGTTCTTTGGTCGCTTTTGAAGAGGCAGTGCTTTTGGTGTTTTGGGCAAGCACGCTATCCCATGTCGCCACGGAACCCACGAAGCATAACAATAAAATAAATCGACGGAAATTCATGTTTTACGGTTTAGGTTGTGGCAAATAATAAAGCGTAACTTGGTTTTGGGGAACCAGGTACTGTTGAGCAACACGCTGCAAATCCTGCGGTGTGACCCTGCGGAAGCGTTCAAATTCGGTGTTAATGAGGTTGGCGTCTCCGTAGAATAATTCGTAATCGCTAAGTTGCTCTGCGATGCCTTGAACCGAACCCAATTGGGCAACCCGATCGTTCTCCAATTGATTGAGAAGTTTGGATAATTCTTTGGGGTCGGTGATTTCATCCCGAATTCGTTGGTATTGGGCACGCATTGCAGCATCCAAACTATCAGGACCTACCCCCATGTTGACGATACCGTACATAATGGCCACGCTATGATCCACCATACCCAAGGGAAATGCGCCCACAGCAACTGCTTTTTGTTGTTGGTCCACAATGGACTTTTGGAAACGGGAGGAAGCGCCCTGGGAAAGCAAACTGGTGAGCATGCTCATCGGGTAAAAATCCGGTGTTCCTTGAGCAGGCATTTTGAACGAATGAACAACCGCAGGCAATTGAATATTGTCGTAGACTGTATCTCTGCGTTCCGCAGTTTGAACCGGCTCGGCTGGATTGGGACGAGGAATGGGGCGGGTCGAGGCAGGAATGTTCCCAAAATATCGCTCAATCCAGCCCTTGATTTGGGTGCGGTTAAAATCACCGGCGATGGACAAAACCGCATTATCGGGCACATAGAACGTGCGGTAGAAGTCCATGAATTCTTCTTTGCGCGCACTGTTCAGGTGATCCATGGAACCGATGACCGAACGCCCGTAGGGATGGCTTAGGAATGTCCTGCGCATTGTTTGATCAAGGAGACCCCCGTAAGGCGTGTTATCGTAACGTTGGCGGCGTTCTTCTTTGACGACTTCGCGCTGGGTTTCGATACCTTGATCTTCGATTTTGGCATGCAGCATGCGTTCGCTTTCCATCCAAAGACCCAACTCCAATTGATTGGAAGGAAGAATTTCAAAGTAAAAAGTGCGGTCGTAAAAAGTGTTCGCATTGAGAACACCTCCGTTGGTTTTGACCAATTTCATGTATTCGCCTCGACCAATGTTCTCGCTACCTTCAAACAACAGATGCTCAAAAAAATGAGCGAATCCTGTACGTTGGGGGTCTTCGTTTTTACTTCCAACTTTGTAGGAAACGGTGACCGCAACAATGGGCGTGGTGGTATCTTGATGCAAAATCACTTTGAGGCCATTGCCCAGGGTATAGCGCTCAAATGGAATAACCTGCGCTTGCATTGACGGAACATGCCCGGCAGCGGTGAGGAGGTAGACCGCCGAGGCCGACCAAAACAAACGTCTTAACACATTCATTGACATAAGAAAAAGGGTTTAAAGTTTCATAATCCAACCCCGGGTATCCTGGGTTTTACCGGTTTTGATATCGTCCAACATCCGACCCAACAGGGTGGAATAGGTCCGGTTTTCCATCGCGGGAAGTTCCAATCGACGTTCTTGAACGGTGATGCTGGAAATGGGGGCGACCGTCGCCGCCGTTCCAGTACCAAAGGCATCCCGAAGATCACCACGATCGTAGGCCGCGACCACTTCATCAATACTGATTTTGCGGACTTCGACGGGGAGTCCTGCTTCGACCGCCAATCCCAGAATACTATCTCGGGTGATGCCTTCCAAAATCGTGCCATCCGCGATGGGGGTCACCAACGTGTCGCCAATCTGGAAGAACAAATTCATTGTCCCCGATTCCTCAATATATTTCATCTCTTTGCCGTCCAACCAAACCAACTGATCGTAACCGGCTTCGCGTGCATGTTTGAGGGGTAACATACCAGCCGCGTAATTCCCTGCAACTTTGGCAAAGCCGGTTCCCATCGGAAAGGCCCGGACATAGCGGTCGGATACTTTGACATGCAA
>JBJTSS010000037.1:0-2153 GCA_046079785.1 Bacteroidota bacterium | reverse complement strand
TATCTAAAGTTTTTTGTATTGCAACACGGTGGTCATCAAACCATCGGAATTTGCTCAAGCCACTGCTACCGTTCTCGCGGAGGTCTTGGCCCAAGTTGCCCCACCCGACGAAGTACGTGTTGTTACGGGCCAAGCCGAGGTCGGTGCTTGGCTCAGCAGCCTGCCATTTGATCATGTGTTATTCACCGGTAGTGATCGGGTTGGCAGGGTCGTTGCCAAGGCCGCCGCGGAGCGTCTGATTCCTTGTACTTTGGAACTGGGTGGCAAATCCCCGGTCTACGTCGATGAGTCCGCACCCCTTGATTCGGCAGCCTCCAAAATCTATTGGGGCAAATGGCTGAACGGGGGCCAAACCTGTATTGCCCCGGATTATGTTTTGGTCAACCGCAGCATGGTTCCTCCTTTGGTCGAAGCCTTTCAAAAAGCTGCTGAACAAGCCCTAAACAACCAAAGCACCCCCAACGCATCCTTGTGCTGCCAGGTTCATCATGCCCATGCCGACCGCATGCGGTCCCTGCTCCAGGAGGCCGTGGATCAGGGTGCCCAAATCGAATGCGGTGGCCGCTGGGACCCCAGCGGTTTGAACCTGGAACCGACCATCGTGTCGGGGGTTCGATCCGATATGCGTTTGATGCAAGAAGAAATATTTGGACCCATCCTCCCCCTCATCGGCGTAAACCACCTCCAAGAAGCCTTGGACTGGGTCCAACAACGACCCAAGCCCCTCAGCTTGTATGTTTTTGCAAACAATCCCGAAGTGCAAAGGCGCTGGATTCGGGAAACCTCTTCTGGCAGCCTGGCGTTCAACGATGTGATCGTTCAAATTTCCCATCCCCTGCTGCCGTTTGGAGGGGTAGGAGCCTCGGGATGGGGATCGTACCATGGCAGGTTCGGGTTTGAGACCTTTTCGCATGCCAAGGCCGTCATGGTCCATCCACACCGTCCCAACATCGGCTCGCTGTTTTACCCGCCGTACACCTCGTTCAAATCCAAATTGGTGTCGTGGTTTATTCGTTGGATGCGCTGAGGGGGTCGTCGTCCTGATCCAGATCCTCCTGATCGGGTACCCAGGGGTTGGTTTGAATTAAGCAATCCCGCAATTCCACTATTTCGCTAACCGCCGCCTGTTTGCCCGCCTCGGAATAACCGTGAATGAGGTTGTTGAGAACGCGAATAACAATATCGTGGTGGGTACAGGGACTAAAATACCGTGGGTTGGCGGGTAGATGAATGAGCTCCAAAAAACGCTCGATTTCTTTTTCCCCAAAAACCATGCCCTTGTTGAAGGCATTGATATAAAACAGGGCTTTGTTATGGCCTAACGTTGGAGTTTCCTCGTCCAAATAAGCCAAAATAAAATGTTGAGGAAGGTTGACGCCCACCACTGGAAGGCCCAAACGGTTGGCTAACCAGAGGTAAATGCAACACAAAACAATGGGATTACCCTTGCGGCTTTCCAATACTTTGTTAAGGCAGGAATTTTGGGGGTCGTTGTAATTGGCGGTATTTCCACGAAAACCGTGGAGACGAAACAGCACATGGTTCATCACCCGAACTTTTTCGAGCGCCGTCATTCGGTCGTTGACTTCCATCCAAATTTCGATGCGAAGTGCTTCCATACGGTTGCGCAGTGCGGCTTCATCCAAGTCCGGGTAACGAATTCTTGAAATCCAAATCAAAGCGGATAACAAATCACTTTGATCGCTTTGATTCCAATCCATCAATGCCTGTTGGCATTGCGACCATTGAATTCGGTGAATGACATCCTCAATTCGCTCCCGGGCCAACAACGGAAGTTGCCCACCCCAGGCCGATTCCAGGACAGGAACCACCGCGGGGCCCCGCTTCAACAGGGCCGACGTAATTTCCGCGATTACCTCCGGATCGGTATCGTCCAGAAGGCCGATCATGGCCTGCAATTCGCGGTCGTTGGGAGAAGACATGGAGGAAAGTTCAAGACGAATTTCGGAAAACCCCAGGGCGATCGCCTAGCGTTTCGATGAAGAGTTTTCCCCAAAATTCACCCCAGGCCCCGGGCCCTGCCCCTTAACCGCGGGCCTTCTTGGCCTTGGCTTTGGAGGGTGTTACGGGTGATTTTTTGGCCTGGGCCTTGCCCGCTGCCCCTCTTTTCGGTTTGGGTGGTGGGGATTGTT
>JBJTSS010000036.1:0-1122 GCA_046079785.1 Bacteroidota bacterium | reverse complement strand
GATGTTGGAGAAATCGGAATTATTGGACCACGTTAATGCCGAAGATCCCAAGACCCTAAACCGAAGCCGTACCAAAGTCGTTTGGTTCATATTAATGGAAGGCCCTGCATTGTAGGAAATAAAAATTCTAGGGGTCGGTGAAGTAATCGCCTGCACCGAAATATTGGCATTCAATACACTATCCGAAAGCGTAGGCAAGAAGGTTAAGTTGGAGGCACTGTAAATGAGGTAAATACTCATGTTGGAAATGGCATTGGCACCGCTAACGCGAACAGGAACAATAACCGTATCACCAGCGCAGGCATTCGCTCCCAATGCATTCAGGGTTATCTGCATGGGGGTCACAGTCAAGGTACAAACCCCGGAATTAACTTGGTTAGGGCAGGAACCTGCCGACATGCGAAGGCGATAAAGCGTTCCATTCAACGACAAAGAGGCCGAAGAAATGTTTAACTCTGCCGTGCTAGATCCTGAATATACATCGTTATCATTCAAGTCAGACCAAGTTGTAATACCAACATCTTGTTTCTGCCAACGGAAATTGGTAGCGTTGTTGGTCACCGCGGAAATGGTGGTCCCCAAAAATTCACCAACAGTTACCGTTGCTGCTGGTTGGGATGTAACCGAAGGCAAGGGATTAACTCCAACAGCTCCGTTGGTGTAAGAAAGCGTAGCATTCGGGGTAACGGAACTCGATGCATCCCAGGTCACCGAACCCGGCTGAGCAGGAAGTACCATACGCACGCTCATCAAGGGACCAGAGGCTAGGGTAAAGGCTGCACCAGTCCATGTTATAGTTAGTAACCCGCCAACTACAGAACCGCTGGCCGTGGATAAACCCGTAGAAATGTCACTTAAGCCGACAAAGGCAGCGCCCGTTGGCAAATTAACCTTTAATGACATTGCAGTGATAGCATTAATCCCTATTCCGGTAAATGGTATGACAACTGTATCGCCCTGACAGCCTGTCACATTGCCCGCTGAAAATCCAACGGTATTCGCTCCTGTTACCGATAAGGTAACATCATTGGAGTTAATTGGATTACCACATCCACCTGTTACCACAACACGGTATTGGGTACCGTTCAAAGCAAGTGTAGCCCCTGTGATGCTAAGGGTAGA
>JBJTSS010000035.1:0-1438 GCA_046079785.1 Bacteroidota bacterium | reverse complement strand
ACCTTCGCCGTGGCCGGTACCTACAGCCTCTTGATGATGGCCTTCAACAAGGCCGAGGAAGAATAATCCCCTACCCCGGTGGTGATCCCGACTGGGGTCGAACCAGTAACCTACTGCTTAGAAGGCAGTTGCTCTATCCATTGAGCTACGGGACCTGCAAAACCGAACGGATTCTTGGTTCATCGTACCGCATTCCGTTCGCAGCGGGCAAAGATAATCGGGCGGGCAGGGTTATTTTTGCCGCATAGACCGCTAACCGGCCTATATCCCAACCCATGTCCATTCTCGTTGGCCGCAAGGCCCCTTTGTTTACCGCTCCAGCTGTTGTAGACGGTCACCGCGTTGTTTCTGATTTCCAACTGGAAAGCCTAATTGGTACCCAGACCGTGGTCTTGTTTTTTTACCCCAAGGATTTTTCGGGGGTATGCCCCAAGGAACTGCTGGGTTTTCAGAAACACTTGGCCGAATTTGAAGCCCAAAACTGTGCGGTGGTCGCCTGCTCCACCGACAGCGAACTCACCCACAAAGCCTGGTTGGCCACCGAACCTGGCGCAGGGGGAATCAAGGGCGTTACCTACCCCTTGGTTTCGGATTTTACCAAGACCATCAGCGCCCAATACGGCATTCTGGCCGGGGAGTACGACTACAACGAGGACGGGCATTTGGTCAGCCAAGGCCCCATGATGCCCTACCGGGGTCTCTTTTTGATTGACCTCCAAGGGGTGGTACAGCACCAAGTGGTCAATTTCTTCCCATTGGTTCGCTCGGTCCAGGACGCGTTGCGCATGGTGGACACCCTGCACCGCTTCCAAAAAAACGGGGAAATTTGCGAAGTCGATTAACCTCCTTGATTTAAACGATGTTTGAAAAATTAAGCGATCGCCTCGAACAGGCGATGAAGACCCTCAAGGGTCAGGGTCGAATAACCGAGAATAATGTTTCGGAAACGATGAAGGAAATCCGGCGCGCTCTGCTGGATGCCGACGTCGGATTCAAAATCGCCAAGGACTTTACCGAAGAGGTCAAAGCCAAAGCCTTGGGCCAAGACGTGATCAAGCATGTATCGCCAGGCCAATTGCTGATCAAGATCATGAACGAGGAGTTGACCCGCCTAATGGGTCGTGAAGCATCGCCCCTTTCGCTCAAAGCCAATGGAACCTCGGTGGTGCTTATGTCGGGGTTGCAGGGTTCCGGTAAGACCACCTTTACCGGCAAACTGGCTTTGATGCTCAAATCCCAAGGCAAAAAGGTCATGATGGTTGCTTGCGATGTTTATCGGCCAGCGGCCGTGGACCAGCTCAAAATTCTGGGCGAACAAATCGGGGTCCCCGTCTATGCCGAGCCGGACCAAAAAAATCCAGTACTCATTGCCACTCAAGCAGTTAAACAAGCCAAAACCGAAGGCTATTCGGTGGTCTTGGTGGATACGGCCGGTCGC
>JBJTSS010000034.1:0-2360 GCA_046079785.1 Bacteroidota bacterium | reverse complement strand
AACGAGGTCAAGCCGTTATTTCCCCGGATAATTTGCTTTTGGGTCTGAACCCCCGGGTCCGCTTGCTGGTTCATGCTTGGTTTCACCTCCATTCACCCCAGGATCCGGTCTATGCCGAGGCCCTGCTCCGCGATTTGGATTCGGATGCCTACCTCCAAAACCTAGGAAGAGAGGCAGGCCACTTGCTTTTGGAACGATTTCCCCTTCTACATCCTTCAACCCTACTGCAACTTCCACTCGCAGCCCAAATGCAAGCCTTGGCGGTAGCCATGGGGGTGACATCGGCCCCGGGTCCTTTTGTCCAGCGACTTTTGGACGAGTGGAACAATCAATGTGCGAAAGGACCCCGCCTAAAAGACCTTGAAGACTGGTGGTTAACCCGAGGGAATCAAATCAAAATTCAGTGGGCGGGGAGCGAAGATGCCGTTCAATTGATGACCGTCCACAGCGCCAAAGGGCTGCAGTTCCAGGTGGTCCTGGTCGCCGAAATGGACCGTAAAAAGAAAAGACCGGTCTTGGCGCAACAATGGATAGACCATTTACCGGCCGAACGTTGGGGAATCCAAGAGACCCTCCCGCCAGGCCTTGTCCCCGTTCACTTGGTGGCTACCTCCGCCCTCAAAGGTACCCCCAAGGAATTTTCATGCCTTGCGGACAGCGAAGATCAACTCAACGATTTGGATTATATGAATGTGCTCTACGTCGCCTTGACCAGAGCCAAAAAGCATATGGAAATTCTAACCGAAATTCCACGAACCCAAAAGGAATCCACCATCCTCAGCATGGGCCAGTTATGGGGAAAGTACCTCCAATCCCCTTCCGTGGATACGGACGTTTGGACGCATCACGAGAGGGATACCCGTTGGCCCGGCGAACCTGAAACTTGGAGCTTGGATACAGGCGTGGAACCCCCCACGCCTCCGATAAACACCGCCACATCCAACGTGGACCCGCAACCACGGGGGGGACTCCCCTTAACCCAGCCCGAGGTCAGCCTTCTCGGCAACATGCGTTGGCCCAATCACCCAAGCGAAGCCATCGAAGATGGTATTTTGTTGCATCGTTTAATGGCCCAAATCCAAACCCTGGATACCGCCGATCAAACCCTGAACGAATGGACCCAGGACCAAAACATTCCTTTGGAACAGCGACAAAAAATCGCTGGCTGGGCCAGGTCCCTGATTCACCAACCGGAATTGCAAGCCTTTTATGATGGCAAACACACCATCCTCCGGGAACATCCTTTGCTGCTTTGCGACGGCAGCACCCTCAAGCCGGATCTTATCCTTTTGGATCCCAACGGACTAACGCGGGTTGTGGATTTCAAAACGGGTAAAGCCCGTTCGGAACACCAAATTCAAGTCGATCGCTACGTTGAGGTTCTCCAACAAGCCGGATACCCCTGCGTTGGAACCCTCGTTTATGTTGAGGCGTAACGGCGTTTAACGTTCAAACGACGGCTCTAATCCCATGTTATGGAATAGAAACGCCCATTTATCAGCGGCTTCGTCCAAAATCATGGAGGTAGGCTTGCCTGCACCATGGCCCGCCTTGACATCAATGCGGATAAGTACCGGCGAAGGTCCCGCATGCTTGCTTTGGAGTTCAGCAATAAATTTATAGGAATGCGCAGGTACGACCCGGTCATCGTGATCGGCGGTCGTCACCATCGTGGCGGGGTAGGAAACCTTGGGCTTGACATTGTGTACCGGCGAATAGCCTCGCAAATACCGGAACATGGATTCGGAATCATCGGATCGACCGTAATCGTAGGCCCAACCAGCACCCGCCGTAAAGGTATGATAACGAAGCATATCCAAAACACCAACGGCCGGAAAACACACCTTGAATAAATCGGGTCGTTGGGTCATGCAAGCCCCTACCAAGAGTCCACCGTTGGAGCCCCCGGCAATGGCCAATCGCTCGGGTTGGGTATACCCCTTGTTGATGAGCCATTCGGCAGCCGCAATAAAGTCATCAAACACATTTTGTTTTTGCATCTTGGTTCCGGCATCATGCCAGCGGTCCCCATATTCACCACCACCCCTCAGGTTGGCCACCGCGTAAATCCCACCTTGTTCCATAAAGAAAAGATTCGACACCGAAAAAGACGGGGACAAACTGATGTTAAATCCACCGTAACCGTAGAGCAACACCGGGTTTTCGCCGTTGGGCATCACATCCCTGCGATGAGTCAAAATCATGGGAACTTTGGTGCCGTCCTTGGACTCATAAAAAACTTGGGTGCTCACCAATTGATCCGGCTCAAATTCCACCTTGCTTTGTTTGTAGACGATGGAGTTACCCTCCCGTAAATCCAGTCGATAAATGACCGGTGGACTGGTGTAGGAGGCAAAAGA
>JBJTSS010000033.1:0-1431 GCA_046079785.1 Bacteroidota bacterium | reverse complement strand
ATAGGTTAATGCAAGCCCAGGAAGAAGATTTTATGGCTGAACCAAGTCGTTCATTCGGTTCGGTACCGAATCTGATTTTTCGTTCAAGGACGACAAGGCGGGTCAACAAAATTTAAGCTTCGTGACCGTAGACCCCCATCGAGCCAAAACGCTCGATACGTTGTTCAATGCGTTTGGTGGGATCCAAGGCCTGCAATTCTCGCAGATGTTTCAAAAGGACTGTGCGCAGGGTCTTGGCCATGCCTTCACGGTCCCGATGTGCTCCCCCCAAGGGTTCCGGAACGATTTCGTCGATGAGACCGTGTTGGAGCATGGCATCCGCGGTTAATTGCAATGCTTCGGCCGCTTTTTCTTTGTGGTCCCAACTACGCCAGAGTATGCTGCTGCAAGATTCCGGCGAGATCACCGAGTACCACGTATTCTCTAGCATCAAAACACGATCGCCTATTCCCAAGCCAATGGCACCGCCCGATGCTCCTTCCCCGACAATAACCACGATAACCGGTACCTTGAGTTGAAACATTTCACGAATATTTTTGGCAATAGCTTCGGCTTGGCCTCTTTCTTCGGCTTCAATGCCAGGGAAGGCGCCAGGGGTATCCACGAGGGTTACGATAGGTTTGCCAAATTTTTCGGCTAATTTCATTAGCCTCAGCGCTTTACGATAACCTTCAGGGTTGGCCATTCCAAAATTCCGGTATTGCCTCATTTTGGTATTTATTCCTTTTTGGTGCCCGATGAACATGACCGATTGTCCATCCATTTGGGCAAAACCACCGACGATGGCTTTATCGTCTCCATTACACCGATCACCATGAAGTTCGATAAAGTCGGTCGTCATGTGTTCAACGTAAAACAAGGTATAGGGACGATCCAAATGCCGGGATAACTGGACTTTTTGCCATCCGCTGAGTTGGCTGTAAATCTGCTTTTTGGTTTTGAGGATTTGGGTTTCCAATGCCCGGATTGGACCGCTTACGTCGCTTTTGCCTTTTTCTTGGATT
Source organism: Bacteroidota bacterium (assembly GCA_046079785.1). Lineage (GTDB taxonomy): Bacteria > Bacteroidota > Bacteroidia > UBA7662 > UBA7662 > SYHX01. The sequence goes on along the minus strand of JBJTSS010000033.1, from coordinate 427 downwards.
TGTCGAAGTTTGAACAGTTCTTCTTCGAGTTCTTGGATGGGTTTTTCAAAATCCAACCAGGCAACATCAGGTTTAGCGGGAATGGTGGTGGGGGATGCCATGCGTGGGTCCTTAGTTTTTGACAAATCGAATAAGGTTGCGACCGAGTGGTCCGCGGTATTCCAAAAGGTAGAGACCCGTTGGGAGTAGGTCACTGAAATCCAATTCTTCTTGGCCCAAAGTGCTGTAGCGGAGTTCCCTTTGGAGGTAAACCTTGCCATCGGTTCCCAGAACCCGAATACTGGCGCTGCGTTCCGTTGCCGGAAATTCCAGGGTGAGTGAACCGCGCGTTGGGTTGGGGTACAAACGAAGAGCGGGTCTTAGGTTTAGATTTTCGACGGAACTGCGATCCAAGGAAACCCTCCGACGGGTGCTGTCGGTTCGGGTG
>JBJTSS010000032.1:0-1549 GCA_046079785.1 Bacteroidota bacterium | reverse complement strand
GATGGCATCCGACAATTCGTAAACTTCCTCGATGGTGAGCGAACGCAAGGATTCAAAGGTCTGCTTCTTGTCCCAAGGGCAATTTTCACGGAGTTGATCCATGATTCGCCTCAAGCGCTCAAAGCCTGCCAGGGTTGGATCGTTGAGGGCATAGGATAGGCCTTCGGCCGGTGGAATCAGCGGTACGTTGGAAGTCATGTTAGCGAGTCTTGGGATAAACCAATCAAAAATACACCCGTGCGCCACGGGTCCTTGCCTAACTTTGGGTCTGCTATGGAAAACCTTTTGCCCGTCTTTGTTTTGACTTTGGTCTTTATGAGTCTCGGCTTCGCCGGATTAGCGATTCGGATGTTTTTTATCAAGAAAGGGGAATTTCGAGGGACCTGTTCCACCCACAACCCTTTGCTCAAAGAGCGAGGTGTGGATTGCGCAGGCTGTCCCAACCGCTACCTGGATCGCTGCCCAGCCACCCAGTCCTGATAAAACGATTCTTGGCGTAAACCATGGGTCGCGTACAGGCGATACGGTTCGTCTTGGGACGGGTTGGGTAATGAACCAATCAAAATCGCTTGGATTTCCGGATGCTTTTCTAGCATCGCGATAGCACGATCCCAACCCAGCGCCATGCAAGCGGTGGCATAGGCATCCGCCATCATGCAATCCTGGGTCACCACCGTTGCCGCGAGTACATTGGTTGGAGTGGGATAACCGGTCGAAACCTGAAGGGTATGCGCCATTTTTTGGCCGTTGTGCATATAGTAGTTTCGGTAATTTCCTGAACTGGCCATGCTCTGATTTTGGAGCGGTAGTTGAAGTAACAAAGCTCGCTGGGTCCCCGATGGATCATCCAAGGGTTTTTCGACCCCAACGGTCCACGCTTGGCCCGGACTACGCTCACCGCGGGCTCGGACTTCCCCACCGATTTCGACCAAGTAATGGTCCAGGCCCAAGGATTCCAGGAACCAACACAAAACATCCACGCCGTCGCCCTTGGCGACGGCGCTAAAATCCAAAGCCTGAGCGGCTTGCTCTTTGCACAACGAGTCTCCTTCCAATCGAAATCGTGTTAACCCAACCAAGGCAAGCAAGGAGCGAATATGCGCCGAATCGGGAATTGCCGAACGAGCCTGAGGTCCGAAACCCCAAGCCTGTACCAAAGGATAAACCGAAGGGTCAAAGGCTCCTTCCGAAGCCTGATGCACTTCTTGGGAGGCTTTGAAATTTCGGATAATCATGGAGTCAACGGGATAACATTGGACGCAACGGTTGAAGCGGCTAAGTGTAGATTGGGGTTGGTAGGTGCTCAAGGAGGCGTTAACCCGTTCCAGAACCGAATCCAATTGGACGGATGTGGGTGTCGTCTTGAAATCGGATGGTAAGGCAACCTTGACCAAGTAGGTGGTCCCCATGGTTTCGCCTTGCCAGGATTGGATTTGGAAACCGGGGTCCGGGGTGGCACAGGATGCCAACTCAAACAAGGCAATCCCAAGGTATGCTAATCGAAAACGACGCATGGTCTTAATTTAAATACGGGTGGCGAGGATAGCGG
>JBJTSS010000031.1:0-1660 GCA_046079785.1 Bacteroidota bacterium | reverse complement strand
GGTAACAATTCGGTTAATTGGGTTTCGACATTGGGTTTGCCCAAATCCTTTTGCAAGGCCTCTTGGATAGCCTTTTCGTTGGCCTGCAATGCCTTGGACAAGCGGTCCAGGCGAGCCAAGCGTTGCCCGGCACTTTCTTGGGCCAAGCGTTGCCCGGCCTCTTGCATTCCCGTCCACCAATCGGGGAGGGCACCCGGGGAGGGTGGGTTGGTGTATGCGTCCATTGTCGTAAGGTTAGGCGGAATTAGGAAGGTTGGGCTGGGGTTTGTTCGCTCATCAGGTAGGCCTTGATAAAAGGATCCAAATCCCCGTCCAGGACACCTTGCGCATTCGATGTTTCGTGTTCACTCCGAACGTCTTTCACCAATTTGTAGGGGTGCAGAACGTAGGAACGGATTTGCGAGCCCCATTCAATTTTTTTCTTGCTGCTTTCGATGACTTGCCTGGCCTCGTTTCGCTTGCGCAATTCGAGTTCATAGAGTTGGGAACGGAGCATTTGCATGGCCCTCTCCCGGTTGGCCGATTGACTTCGCTCCACTTGGCATGTGATGACAATACCGGTGGGCTTGTGGGTCAACATCACTTTGGTTTCGACTTTGTTGACATTTTTGCCACCGGCGCCCCCCGATCGGGCCGTTTGCATTTCGATTTCCGAAGGATGGATGTCAATTTGGATACTGTCGTCGATAACGGGATAGGCATAGACCGACGCAAACGAGGTATGGCGCCTTGCATTGGAATCGTAGGGTGAAATGCGAACCAAGCGATGAACCCCGTTTTCGCCTTTGAGGTAACCGTAAGCAAAATCGCCCGTAATTTCCAAGGACACGGATTTGATACCGGCTTCCTCGCCTTCTTGGCGATCCAATTCTTGGATCCGGTACCCTTTGCTTTCGGCCCACATCCGGTACATGCGTTCGAGCATGGAGGCCCAGTCCTGGCTTTCGGTTCCTCCGGCCCCGGAATTGATTTCGATGATTGCGCTGAGCGGGTCTTCCTCGTCCTGTAACATATTCTTGAATTCCAGGGCTTCGACCGAGGCCAGGGTCTGGTCATAGGCTTGGTCCAGGTCATCCATGCCCAGCTCGCCAGCTTGTTGAAATTCGTAGTAAACCCCCAACTCATCGACCTGCTCGGCCAAATTCTGGTAGGCGTCAACCCATTGTTTGGGGATTTTGATGGACTTGAGCCATTGCTCTGCCTGTTCAGGCTGGTCCCAAAAACCGGGGGCCGTGGAACGAGTTTCTACATCCTTGATTTTGGCAATCTTGGCTTCGACGTCAAAGAAACCTCCTCAGCGCCTCAAGGCGCTCCCGAAGGTCTGTTAGGTGTTCGTATCGCATGCACCAAAAGTAAGCAGGGATAGGAGGACCTCAGCCTTAGGTCCCTAGGAGGTAAAACCGTTGGGCGAGTCCTTGGTCCAGCCCCAAATTATCGTAAGCCCAAAAATCTTCCCAATGGCGGCAACGCCCCCCTTGGCCCGGGGTCAACCAGCATTCGATCAAGTCAAAACGAATTTGGCCTCGAAAGGGATGAACACCTAAATACCGGTAAGCGGCACGTCGAAGGGATCGGCCTTTGGTCCAATGCACCCGGCAACGCGGGTTCCGGGTTCTGGTCCCGGCCGTGCTTTTGACTTCCACAAAGATCAAAAGGTCGT
>JBJTSS010000030.1:0-1319 GCA_046079785.1 Bacteroidota bacterium | reverse complement strand
ACCAACAGGGAAAGCCAATCCCTCGAAAAATACCTGCAGGAGATTGGAAAAGTTGACCTGATTACCCCGGACGAAGAGGTGGTTTTGGCCAAAAAAATCAGAGAAGGTGACCAGGTTGCCTTGGAGAAATTAACCAAGGCCAATTTGCGTTTTGTGGTCTCCGTAGCCAAACAATACCAAAACCAAGGCCTGACCCTCAGCGATCTAATTAACGAGGGAAACCTGGGACTCATCAAAGCGGCCAAACGCTTTGACGAAACCCGGGGGTTCAAGTTCATTTCGTACGCCGTTTGGTGGATTCGACAATCCATCCTATCCGCTTTGGCAGAGCATTCGCGGATTGTTCGCCTTCCACTCAACCGGGTTGGTTCGCTCAACAAAATCTCCAAGGCTTTTTCGCAATTGGAACAGAAATACGAGAGGGATCCATCGGTTGCCGAATTAGCGAATTTGCTCAACGTCTCCACGGATGAGGTGGAGAATACCATGAACATCAGCGGTCGGCATATTTCCATGGATGCCCCGTTCATTCAAGGCGAAGAAAATACCCTGTTGGATGTTTTGATCAACGAAGATGCGCCCAAGTCGGATGGTATACTTATGCAAGAGTCCTTGTCCAACGAAATCGATCGATCCTTGGCCACTTTAACCGAGCGCCAAAAGGAAGTGATAAAACTTTATTTTGGAATAGGCATCGACCATTCCATGTCGTTGGAAGACATCGGGGAACGATTTGACTTGACGCGGGAGCGGGTTCGCCAAATCAAAGACAAAGCCCTTAAACGTCTTCGGCATACGTCCCGCTCCAAAATGCTCAAGAGCTATTTGGGTTAAAGCCCTTACCTTACACGCCGAAGTTCTTCTCGGCAGCTTTTGCTTTATCCCAAGCCGCTTGCATAGCGTCCATTGATAGGTCCGTAATCGCAAGTCCTTGGTCATGGGCTTCCTTTTCGATGGCCTCAATGCGGCGTATGAATTTGCGGTTGGCGGCCTCCAACGCATTTTCTGCCGGTATTCCAGCAAAACGAGCAGCGTTCACCAACGCAAACATCAAATCCCCCCACTCCTCGGCTCGATGTTCCGGGTGTTCTGCGGCCAGGAGTTCATCCAACTCTTCCCGAATTTTGGCTAAGACACCTTCCAAATCGGGAAAATCAAAGCCCACACCGGCGGCCTTTTCTTGAATGCGCATGGCTTTGACCAAGGCCGGTAAGGAACGAGGAACACCTTGGAGCACCGAACGCCTACCTTCTTGCAATTTGATTTTTTCCCAATTGGCCTTGACTTGTTCGGGCGTGTCGGCCTGGACCTCGGCGTAG
>JBJTSS010000029.1:0-4226 GCA_046079785.1 Bacteroidota bacterium | reverse complement strand
AGCCTTGTGGGAGCACTTGCTACGGCTTTGCAGTTTGGGGAACGGTAGAGGAAGTCGCTGAACTGGTAGCATTTATGGCCTCGGACAAAGCCTCGTATGTTACCGGTCAATGTTGGAACATTTGCGGAGGCTTGGAACCTGCCTAATCCACTAACCCATGGGATATCTCGAACTGGGTTGGGGTTCCCCGGCATGGGTTCTACCCCTCTGCCTTTTGTTGGGCTTTGCTTGGGCCTATGCTCGCTACGGTCGCTCTTTACCCCACCAACCCAAGCCATTTTGGCGATGGTTCTTGGGGATTATGCGGGGTTTGGTGGTTTCTCTTTTGTTGCTCTTGTGTTTTGACCCCACCTGGATGCGCCACCAAAGGGTGGTGGAACCTCCAGGCGTCATCCTGGCCGTCGATCTCAGCCAATCCATGAATCGTTCCGGTGTTACGGCCCAAGGTCTGGCTGCCTTTGCCCGTGATCTAACCCAAAATTTAAAAGGCACGCATCGTGTTGACGTGGTTGGGTTTGGCGCCGAAGCCATCCCCCTCCAACCCAGCCGACCGGAAATCTTTCGTTTGGACCAAAGCCTTACATCGCCCGATGTTTTGAATGCATGGATGGACGATCCGGCCCGTGCTTCGGTGGCGTCTTGGGTGGTCATCAGCGATGGGCTTTTTAATCAAGGCATGGACCCACGTTCATTTTTTGGTGGTTACCAGGTTCCTGTCCTCAGCGTTGGATGCGGTCCCCTCCAAAGCCAAGGCTCCTCCTGGACCTTGGGAACCCCGACGGTTCCTGACCGGGTCGAAGCGAACAGTGATTTGGTGATTGAAGTGCCGATTCGGGGCCAGCGCATGGATGGGTTATCCTTACAAATCGAAGCCTGGGTAACCTACGCTTCCCAAGCCCCGGTCCTATCCGAACGCAAAGCATGGCAACCCAGCAACGGCACTTTTCAAGACGTGCTCCGCTTCAAAATCTCGTTGGGCGATGAAGGACTCTACGCCATCCGATTCAAAAGCCGTGCTGTTAACGTCGGACCCACCTCCAAGGTTGCCGGATCCCCGGAACGTGTGGTCTTTGTTGAGGCGGTGCGAACCCAAAAGCGCCTCGTCATTTTGGCCAAAGCCCCCCATCCGGACTTGGGGGTCTTGCGTCAGCTCTTGGAACAAACCAAAAACCAAGACATCGAATTAGCCTACGGTCTTCCCGGTCTCCGAAAAGCAGTGGACCAGGCGGCGGCAGATTTATACATCTGGCATCAATGGCCATCGGCCAACCCCGAGCCTGGTGAGGCCGAACTACTCCAAAAAATTCAATCCAAGGGCAAGCCCCTTTGGTGGATGGGAGGAGCAAACAGCGCCTGGTCACAATGGCCGTCCGGTCGGGCCCCTGGACAAGGCCCTCTCACCCCGGCTTTGCCCGCCCTCAATCCGGCTTGGAATGCCTTTCTCCCCAGCGGGCCCTTGGCCGAAGCGCTGCGCCGCCTCCCCCCCTTGCTAGTCCCCGGGATGAGCCCCGTTGAATCGCCGGTCTCCAGCACCTTACTCTATCAGCAAAAAGACAGGGTCGTCACGCAACGCCCTCTTTGGGTGGTGGATTTCCAAAGCAGACCAGCGCGGGCCTACCTCTGGGGCGAAGGTTTGTGGCGCTGGCGTTTGGCATTAAACACGAATCTTCGGGAGGGATCCGCGTTGGAAGTTCCTTACTCCCCCTTGTCCGACCTGGTTTATAACACCGTTTCCTTACTTACCGGTGGTCGTTCTTCCGAAGGCCTGGACGTTAGGCCCGCTCGGCCTTTTTTTAACGAAACCCAAAGCCTTGTTTTGGAAGGAAGTCTTCGGAACGCTCAAGGCGAATTTGACAACCAAAGCCCAGTCCGTGTTCGACTTTACCAAAAAGACCGCCTCGTGAACGATGCCACCATGATGGCCGATGGTCTGGGGTACCGCTTGGATTTGGGTCGATGGCCTGCAGGCGCATACCGCTACACCGCTAGCACCACCGCCGGGGGTCAATTCATGGAAAAAAGCGGGGTCTTGGCGGTACAGTCCTTTGGGCTCGAAAACCCCGGCGAACCCAGTGATCACCAACTCCTGCAATCCTTGGCCCAATCCACCGGAGGCGCTTACTTTCCCATGGCCTCCTGGGATCAAGAAGCCCGACAATCCTTGATGAAATCCCTACTCCCCAAAATCAAAAACCACCCGACGATTCGGCCTCAAAGCAGCCTCCAACTACTGACCACGCCTTGGATTGAATCGGTGGGCCTGTGGGTCTTTGTGTTTAGCTTGCTTGCTGTCGAATGGTTGATGGTCAAGGCACTGGGTGGTATTTAAAAAATCATGGAATGAAATTCCCTGTATTCACGATCCTTTTTGGTGGCCTCGCCCTGGCCTCCTGCACCCCTCTTCGCTTGGCGCTGGACCCTGGACTTGAGGGACAATCCACCTGTTATCCGGTGCAGGGCCGTCAGCAATTTCGCTTCAAGCCTCGCCTGCAATACGGGCCGTATTCCACCATCAAAGTGAGGCGGGGTGCAGTCACCTCCTACCAGGTCAACTTGAGGGTTCGGTTCAGCGGAGCAGCACAACGCATGCGCATTCTTCAAAGAAGAAATGACCAAGCCGGTGTGGACACGGTGATGACCTACGCTCGTTTCAAACAGAGTGACGTACCGATTTTGCAAGGACGCCTTGCCTTGCCTCTTTCCTACAGCCATCTCCTGACGGGCGAAATACGTTGTACGGCAGAACCCTTGGCCGAGTTTGTTCTATTTCGCCCCGAAACAACCCTGCGGCGTCAAAGCCTTTGTGGTCATTTGGATATACCCGGTCAACCCCTCATCGAAATCCATAGTATTCGAACCTTGGAGGGTAACCGTCGTTGGCTCGGAGCAACCCATGCTGGACTGCGTTATGAACAAGATGGCCGTGTCTTGGGACAAATTTCCCTCTTGAACCGGGGTGAGGTATGTTTGGCCAGCGGTCTTCCACCCCGGGTTGAACAATGCCTTGCTGCCATGAGCACGGCCCTGTTGCTCAAACAGAATCTGGAATAACCTAAGGCGTCTTTGTAATCGAATCCAAGACCCAAAAAACCGATTCCCCGGGTTTGATCATTCGGTATTTTTCCCTGGCCAATCGTTCCAACAAAAGAGTATCCGACTCCAAGGCAGCTTTCTCGCGGGTCATTTCCTGAATGGAGGAGTCATAAAAGGACTGCTCTTCTTGCAAATGACGCCATTCGCGACGCACCTTGGCTTGACCCAGCCAGTGGTATTCGTCCAAGAGCAATAGCCAAAGCACAAAACCCAAACCCGCCAGAAAAAAACGGTTTTTGAATAAGCGGATTAGGTTGCCGAACATGGATGAATTAGAACGGACGATAACGGAAACCCAACCCGCCAAACAGGGCAGAGTCTCCCAACTCTTCCTCAATCCGAAGAAGTTGATTGTATTTGGCCATGCGATCCGAACGTGATGCGGAACCGGTTTTGATTTGACCTGTTCGCAAAGCCACGGCTAGATCCGCAATGGTACTGTCTTCGGTTTCGCCGGACCGATGGCTCATGACGCTGGTATAGGAAGCAGAAGCGGCCGTTTGAACGGCTTCAACCGTCTCGGTCAGGGTACCAATTTGGTTGACTTTGACCAAGATTGAATTGGCCACTTTGGATTCAATACCTCGACGCAAACGCTTGGTGTTCGTAACAAATAAATCATCCCCCACCAATTGAATGCGATGGCCAAGGGTATGCGTCAGTTGAGCCCAGCCGTCCCAGTCGTCTTCGGCAAGTGCATCTTCCAGGGAACAGATCGGGTATTTTTCGCACCATGTGCGCCAGTATTCCACCATCTGGGCAGAGTCCATTGCCTCCCCACCCGATTTATGAAAACGGTAGGTCCCGGTGGCTGCGTCGTACATTTCGGTGCAAGCGGCATCCATCGCGATGGCTACTTGCTCCCCGGGGCGGTAACCGGCCGATTCAATTGCCCGTAACACCATTTCAAGTGCTTCGGTGTTGCTTCGCAGATTCGGAGCAAATCCACCCTCATCCCCAACATTGGTTGACAAACCCTGATCACGTAGTACCTTTTTGAGATGGTGGAAGACTTCGGTGCCCATGCGTAGGGCTTCGGAAAAAGTTGATGCCCCCAAAGGCATGACCATAAACTCCTGAAAATCAATGCCGTTGTCGGCATGAGCTCCTCCGTTGAGGATGTTCATCATGGG
>JBJTSS010000028.1:0-3250 GCA_046079785.1 Bacteroidota bacterium | reverse complement strand
TCATGACCGATGCCGATGTGGACGGATCGCATATCACCACCTTGATTCTGACTTTCTTCTTCCGGTACATGAAGACCTTAATCGAATCGGGTCATATTTACATCGCTACCCCTCCCCTTTATTTGGTCAAAAAAGGGACACAACAACGCTACGCCTGGAATGAACAGGACCGCCAAGAAGCCGTCAAAGAGCTGGCCAAAGGCGCCGCCGAAAGCACAGTGAACATACAGCGCTACAAAGGTTTGGGGGAAATGAACGCCGAACAGCTTTGGGATACCACCATGAACACGGATACCCGGACCCTACGCAGGGTGACCATCGAAAGTGCCGCCGAAGCCGATCGGGTTTTCTCCATGCTGATGGGCGATGAAGTCCCCCCACGACGGGAGTTTATAGAACAAAACGCCCGCTACGCCCGTTTGGACGTCTAATCTTCACCGAACATGGTCAGGGTTAGCCAACTCAGTAAGTCCTTCGGTAACCTGGCCCTCCTGCGTTCCGTATCCTTCGAGATCCAACGGGGCGAATTGGTGGCGGTGGTTGGACCATCCGGTGCCGGCAAAAGCACCTTGCTTCATGTGTTAGGCGGATTACAGCCTGCCGATTCCGGGCAGATTGAATGGGATGGTCAGCTAATGCACACCTTGACCGGAAACCGCTTGGCAGATTTTAGGAACAAGCGTTTGGGCTTTGTCTTTCAACAGGCCTTGTTGCTGCCGGAATTCACCGCCGAAGAAAACCTTCTCATCCCGGCCCTTATAGCCGGAGTGGATGCCAAGCAGGCCCAAGCCCGCGCCTTGGAACTTGCCGAACAATTGGGCGTAGCCCAACGATTGAGTCATCGGCCTTCGGAATTGTCGGGCGGGGAGCAGCAACGTTTTGCCGTGGCCAGGGCGCTGATGAATCGACCCGATTTGATCATGGCGGATGAGCCTTCCGGGAATTTGGACCAAAACCAAGCCGAAGAACTGCATCGCCTTTTTGGCGAACTAAAGAAGCGCAACGGCCAAACCTTTTTGGTGGTCACCCATAGCCTTTCGTTGGCAAAACAGGCCGACCGCGTTCTGCAACTCCGCGACGGTCATCTTACCGAAGTGGAATCGAATGCATAAGACCATCGCCGAGGCTCAATCCATCCTCCAAACCTATTGGGGTTTTCCCAAATTCAAGGCCGGGCAAGAGGAAGTGGTCATGTCGGTCCTGCAAGGACAGGATACCCTGGCCTTGCTCCCCACGGGTGGGGGTAAATCCTTGTGTTACCAAGTACCCGCCATGCTCATGGATGGGCTTTGCCTGGTGGTTTCACCCCTCATCGCCTTGATGAAAGATCAGGTGAGCCGGCTCAATCGTCAGGGCATTGCCGCCGCCGCTTTGGTATCCGGCCTAAGCGCCGAAGAAAGCGAAGCCATCCGTCGAAGGGCCGATCAAGGTGAGCTGAAGTTCCTATACCTTTCCCCGGAACGCCTTTCGGGTCAAGACTTTATCACCCGAAGCCGAACTTGGAAAATTACGTTGTTGGCCGTGGATGAGGCCCATTGCATCGCCCAATGGGGCCATGATTTTCGACCCGAATACCGACGGATTGCCGGATTCAAAGAACAGTACGGGCCCTTGGTCACGGTGGCCCTCACCGGTTCGGCAACTCCCGATGTTTGCAACGAAATTATCGAACGCTTGGGCATGACTCGTTCGGCTTTCATTCGCCAAAGTTTCGCGAGGCCGATGTTATCGTACCGCTGGACCCACACCGTTTCCAAGCACCAGGCCCTGGAGGATGCCCTAAGCGGACTCCAAGGAAAAGCATTGGTTTATGTACGCTCTCGCCGGCAAACCGAAGCCTTGGCCCACTTCCTCCAACAAAAAGGGCACCCCGCCCAGGCTTACCATGCCGGTTTGACACCCGAGCAACGGGATTTTCGACAACAAACCTGGATGAACCATACCCAGCCCACGATGGTTTGCACCACGGCCTTTGGCATGGGCATCGACCAACCGGATGTTCGTTTGGTTTTTCACTGGGACCCCCCGGAATCACCGGAAGCGTATTACCAAGAAGCCGGCCGGGCTGGTCGCGATGGCGGACCGGGGCGTTGTCTCTTGGCATGGCAGGAGGTGGACCTGCAACAGGCCCGACTACGTTTGGAAGAGGCCTTTCCGCCCATCCCACAAATCCAACGTATTTACCAATCGCTAGGCCAATGGTGCAATCTAGCGGTGGGCGGGGGCTTGGGTCAACGCTTTGCTTTTGACCTTTCGGCGTTTTGCCTTCGCTTTGATTGGGATGCCCGGGTGGTTTACCATGCCTTACAAATTTTGCACCGTGCCGAACTAGTCATGGCCGAAGAAGAAAGCCTGCTTCCGGCCCGCATTCGCTTCAAGGTATCTGCTGCCCAACTCTACGAGCACCGGGTTCAAAACCCTACCTTGGACCCCTATATTGATTTGTTGTTACGAAAATTGCCAGGAATTTTGGATCATCCGGTTCGATTTGACGAAAGAAAACTGGCCCGTGAATCCTCAACCACCACCGTGGCCATCCTGCAAGCCGTGCATCGCCTTCAAGAACAAGATGTCCTGGTGTATTATCCCCGGTCCGATCTTCAAAACCTTTGTTGGCTTAGTGAACGCTTGCCGCTTAGTCATTTCTACTTGCCACCGCAGGCCTACGATGACCTCCGCAAGGCCAGGCAACAGCGCTTGGAGGCCATGCTGTCCATGATTACCGACCAAGGCACCTGTCGCAGCCAATCGTTGTTGGCGTATTTTGGTCAAAAGGAAGCCTCAACCTGCGGTCGTTGCGATATCTGCATGGCCACGCCAACGGCAGCCATCGAAATGAAAACCCAAGAATTCCAGGACTGGGTCCACGCTTTGCGGCCTTACCTGAACCTGCCCACCCATCCTGCGGAGCTCCGCAATGCCCTCGAAAGAGACGGTTTGGTGCATAACCCGGAGGATTGGGAACGCCAAATCCAAGCATTGACCTGGTTGGTCCATGAAGGCTTGGTGGAACGAGACCAGGACGATCGGTTGTTATGGAAAAAGCCATGAGCTCGGCCAATCAAGGTCCCCTGTTGGTCATGGCTACCACCAACGATCAATGGCAGGATCAGCGGATGTTGCGATGGTGCCAGACCCTTCAAGAGGAGGGATGGCGGGTGCATTGGTTGGGAGTGGATCGGGGTCGTGCAGTGCCCTTGGTCAACCAAAAAAACATGACCTACCAGCGGTTGCGCTTGCCCTTTCTTCA
>JBJTSS010000027.1:0-1144 GCA_046079785.1 Bacteroidota bacterium | reverse complement strand
CCCCGGAAGAAAAGCATACACGAAACCAATGGCCAAGGTTCCTGTAAGCATCCCGCGGATTACCCGGTGATAACGGTAGGGCTTATCGTAGGCGCCATTAAGCCAAGCGCTCGCAACCCAGATGCTCACATAGGCCGGTAGCACAATCTGCTTAAATTCAGCAGGATAGTCCAATCCTGCGTTGACTTTCACGTGGTTCTCCCAGTACAGGGTCAAACAATGCATCAAGGCCATAAATCCTGCCCAATCAAGGAGGGGATGAAAGGCCCAAACCGACCAACGACGGAACACTGCAATCGAAGCTCTCCCCGCGATACCAATTCGTAACATCATATGCAGCCAAAAGGATTTGGAAGATCCATAATAGCGGCTTGCAAACTCCATCATAGCGCCGTAAAACATGCGGACATAGCGCATGGATTCTTTTCGCGTGCTTTCGCCTTTGAAGTGCACGATGGGGTTCGTTCCTAAATAGCGATTTCGGTAACCTGCGCGAAGGATTCGGTAACTCCAATCAATGTCTTCGCCGTACATGAAATAACGCTCGTCCAACAAACCAATTTCCTGAGCAACACTGGATCTCACCCACATGAAAGCACCGGCCAGAATGGAAACGTCGTGATCGGATTCAGAGTTTAGATGACCGAGGTGATAGGCAGCCAACCTGGGATGACGGGGAAACCAGTTGGCCAATCCCGTCAACTTAAAGAAGGCAGCCTCCGGGGTTGGAAGACCCCGTTTGGACTCCCTCAAAAACTGCCCCTGACCGTCCACCATACGAACCCCCAAGGCACCGACCTTGGGATCGGATTCCATGGCCAACCAGCATTTCCATAAAGTCAACTCAGACAGGACCGTATCGGGATTTTGGATGAGGAGATATCGACCACTGGCCTGGCTCAAGGCCAGGTTGTTGGCCTTGGCAAATCCAAGATTCTCCGAACTTTGGATCCATTGAACCCACGGAAACGCCGCTTTGATCAGCGGTTCACTGCCATCCTGGGAGGCATTGTCCACCACCCATACCTCCACATTCGTTGAGCCGTTGGCAGGAAGCCTGAGCTCACCAAGCGACCACTGCTCCGGGACACTTCCCTCCGTCGCCAGTCTTCGATCCATGTAGGCGATAGACTGCTCCAGGGAT
>JBJTSS010000026.1:0-2562 GCA_046079785.1 Bacteroidota bacterium | reverse complement strand
AGAAGAGATAGGTCATGTCCTTGATGGAAATGTCTTCGGTGCGAAACCGTAACATTCCAAAGACTGCAAAAAGCCCAAAAGCAGCCCCCATCGAAAACTGAGAACCGTTGAGGCTGTACGATAACAAAAAGATAACCAAATTGGTGATAATCAAAGGGAAAAACAAATCCCTGGTCTTGTAAACCCCAAAATAAATACCGCGGACCATTAGCCAAACGGCTGCCAAATCCAGTACCAAACGGGTCATAAAATCATTCAAATGCAACATAATTTTTTGGATATCGTGGGAATTTCGGCGATTCGTGTTCGCCGCAAAAAGAAAGCGGAATCCGGCTGCAAATCCTTGGATAACATAAGGCGCTTGCCGATGTAGTATTTGCTAAATGACCCTTCCTGGACCCGACCGGTACGGCTCCATTCGTCAAGTCGATGCTTTTGGCGACGAGCTTGCTTGAGTTCCACCAAGACCAAAGTCCCAAAGTCCAGGCGGTGCACCCCATCCGTTGCCATCAGGCCCCGGTCCACCGTCAAACGCTCCCCGTTCAATGGGTTGTACAGGGTTTGGCGTTGGTACTCCAAACGTAGGCTGGGGCGGAGCTGAACCGAAGCCTGAACCAAACCACCGGCCTGCTTGAGCAGGGAATCGTAAGCCGCCTGGGCATGGTTTAGATCACCCGATTCCTCGGGGGCAACTTCGGTTCGATGCTTGGTTTGGTACCCCCGGGGATGCTTTTGCTTGAGTTCCCAAAACCTTAGGGCATTGGCCGCATAGGTTCGCAAACGAAATTTGTTACGGCGAATTCTGCCGGTTCGATGGGCGTGATAAAAAACCAAATCCTCGCTATCAAAATAATCGTTGGTATAGAGGGATTCGCGTTGTCCGTTGACCTCCACATACCAATGACTTTGGTCCAAGTCTTCAAACAAATCCCCCAAATTGGCCTCATTGCACAAGAATTTGCGATCGTAGCGTCGCATCAATGCCGCCGCTTCGGGCAATTCACGAATATCCAGTCCCTTCATCGCGTTGATTCCAAACGAATGGGCCTTTTTATTTTTTGATCCACAGGGTATCCAACAACTTTTGTTCCCTCCGAGATCCCAATTCAAAGTCGATCCAAACCGGTTCCTGGTTGGACGTATTCCCGGAAGTCGGGAAACGATCGGAATAGGTATATACCCGGTATTTACCGGTCCGTAAATACCCAAAACGAAAACGGCCATCGTAGGAGGTCCTGCTATCCGTTCCGGGAACCGGATCATCCCCAAAAACCAGGTAAATTCGTTCGTCCATGGCGGGGTAACGGGATAACACGGCGGTAAAAGTGGAATTCCAATCCTCGACCATCACCACCCCTTGAGCCGAAGCATAACCTCCTTCCCCGGGACCGGGATCACAAGCCATAAGGCCCATCCAAAGGCCCATCCAAAGGATGCCCCGACGACCCTGGAGAAATTTGAAATTTAGCGTTTGATCCATGGACGAAGATACACTTGTAGCCCACGGCTTACCCGTAGCCAATAGGTGCCGGTGGGCAATCCCTCCACCGGTATCACCGTTTCCAAATCGTTACCCATCTGCGATCCATGAACCCTGCCCGTGGCATCCAGCCATTCCACCTTCCACAGTGAACCTTGGTCATTCCACGGAAAGCGAACGTGCAATCGATCATCGGTTGGGTTGGGGTACAAGGTCAGGGTTGGCCTTGGGGCTTGATCGGTTTCAACGCCCAGGGCCCAATTGTTGTTGGCCCCGATGGTATGCGCTCGACGAACAAAAGGACCGCTTCCGTTGGGTATGCGCGCCAACGATGAATCCGCAATCTGGGCCGCAAAAATGAGTTCATCCTGAAGCAAAAGGCTGCTATCGTAGAGGTAGAGCGTTTCGCCCATTGCTGATAATTTAAAATTGGCGTGCAGAGGGCCCTGGCTGCTGTCCTCGTCGGCCCAGATGACCAAATACCCCCCGGCAGGAACTCTTGTGCCTTGGGGTAGACTCCATTTGCGCAGGTTCGACGGGTTATCGGTTAACCAATAACCACCGGCATCTACCGAGGCATTGCTTCGGTTGTGCAATTCAATCCAATCCTCCGTCTCCCCGTTATCGTCCACCGGACCGCCTTGATTCAACGCCATGATCTCGTTGATCACCAACCGATCCCGGGACGCCCCACCCTGAACCCGATAAACCATCACATCGTGCTCTGCACCTGCTGGGTAATAGGTTACCGATTGAGCGGTGTTCGATGCAACCGCTTCTACATAATACCGAACCACAGTTTGGGCTGGTTGACCGGGCAAATAGGCTCCGTAAATCCCATCCCCCGCCAAACTATCCCCACCAAGGCCATCATCCAACATGGTCAGACGAGCAAAATTCCCAACCCAACCGGTCCCGTAATACAAACGTACAGCCTGGACTGTTGTTGGATTGCTCACCCTTGCCCTGATACCAACCCTAGCGCCGGGTATAGGGGCTTCGTTCCAACGACCCAAACTATCGTATTGGTCCAAGGACTGCACGACTGGGCCTTGCTGTGCCACTTCGGTCTGGGTACGGAG
>JBJTSS010000025.1:0-2913 GCA_046079785.1 Bacteroidota bacterium | reverse complement strand
TTTCGGTGAAGGCCGGTGACAAAATCAAGAAGGGTGATTTGATATGTACCTGGGACCCTTACAACGCCTTGATTATTTCTGAATTCAAGGGCAAGGCTGATTTTGAACATATCGTCGATGGAATTACCTACCGCGAAGAGTCCGACGAACAAACAGGCCACAAGGAAAAGGTCATTATTGAAACCAAAGACAAGAACAAAAATCCTGCTGTCCGAATCCTGGATTCCAAAAAGAACAATCAACGGACCTACAACCTCCCGGTTGGAGCTCACTTGCAAGTGAACGAAGGGGATGTGATTTTGCCTGGAACGATTTTGGCGAAAATTCCGCGTTCCACGACCAAAACTCGCGATATTACGGGGGGTCTTCCTCGTGTTACCGAATTGTTTGAAGCGCGCAATCCTTCCAACCCAGCGGTCGTATCCGAAATTGATGGCGTCGTAGCCTTTGGCGGAATTAAGCGGGGTAATCGTGAGATTCAAGTGGAGTCCAAGGATGGTCAAATCAAGAAATATCTGGTTCCGTTGAGTAAGCATATCCTGGTTCAGGATAAGGACTTTATCAAAGCAGGGGATCCGTTGTCGGATGGTGCGATCACACCGGCGGCTATTTTGGGTATTAAAGGTCCCGGAGCCGTGCAGGAATATTTGGTGAATAATATCCAGGAGGTTTACCGTTTGCAAGGTGTTAAAATCAACGATAAGCACTTTGAGGTCATCGTCCGTCAAATGATGCAGAAAGTAGTCATTGTTGATCCGGGCAATACCTCGTTCCTTGAACAGGAAGTGGTAAACAAGCAGGATTTTATGCGTGTCAACGATGATATTTTTGATAAGCAATTGATACTCGATACCGGTGATTCCAATAACCTTCGCCAAGGGGATATTGTCCCCATGCGCAAAGTCCGCGACGAGAATTCTGCACTTAAACGCAAGGACCTTAAGCCCTTGGAATTCACCCGTGCTCTACCGGCTACTTCGCAACCCTTGTTGCAGGGTATAACCCGAGCATCCTTGGGCACCAAGTCGTTTGTATCGGCGGCGTCCTTCCAAGAAACGACCAAGGTTTTGAACGAAGCGGCTATTGCAGGTAAAGTGGATGAGTTGTTGGGTCTCAAGGAAAACGTCATCGTGGGACATCTTATCCCAGCAGGTACGGGGGTCCGTGCCTACGAGAAGATGGTGGTGGGTTCCTTGGAAGAATACCAACGATTGATGGCTTCCAAAGAAGAATTTGAATCCGAGGAGTCAGTGATGACCGAATCCAACCCAACCTAAAGCCATGAGCCAGAACAATCCAGCACCCGAAAATCAGATTAACATTGAATTGGATGAGCAAGTCGCGGAGGGTATTTACAGCAATTTGGCCATCATCACGCATTCCAACGCAGAGTTTGTCGTGGACTTTGTCCGTATGATGCCGGGTTTGCCCAAAGCCAAGGTCAAGTCGAGAATTGTTCTAACCCCTCAACATGCCAAACGTCTATTGCATGCCTTGGCAGATAATATCGAAAAGTTTGAGCAGGTTCATGGAGAGATTGATCTCGGAGAAACCCTTGGGGGGGGCGGCGCATTGCCCATGACCTTTGGGGGGCCTACGGCTCAAGCTTGATTCAACATTCCAAGGGACCTATGGCCCTGAAATCTCAGGGCTGCAGGAGGTAGCGTAAAGTCGCATATCCTCCTTGACCGTCGTCAAGGTGCAAGAAATACATCCCCTCAGGGATGGTATTCCTGTTGCCCCAAGGCCTGATTTCCCAGGTCAACGTTCCGTTGGATTGGTCGCAGGCTGCGGCAGACCAATAGGTTGTGCTCAGGGTGCGCCCGGTTTCGTCCGTCATACGGATGTGCAAACCGTTGGGAAATTTGGTTTCACCAAGGCGCAAGGATAAAGAGCCTTGACCTGGATTGGGGAATATTTCCGGAGCCTGCATGCGGTGTTCTCTCACCCCTGCTGCACTTAGGACAACAACTGTTCGATAATTGATTAGCGAATCCACACAGAGGTTAGCACCGGTCACCCACAGGCTTATGTTGTAAACTCCGTTTTGGTTGTAGCGCTTTTGGGGAGCAAAACCGCTAACCCTGGGGTTACCATCCCCAAAATCCCAGGTATAGGATAAGCCATGCTGACTTTGGTTGAGCAATCCCAGAAGACTGCCTCGAAAGATGGTGTCTCTGCTCAGCGCAAAATCAGCGATGGGTCCCAAGGGAACGGTAAAGCTGCGGGTCATGGTATCAACGCCAAAGCGGTTATACCCCACCAAGGTTACCGAATGCGTTCCTGGACCGGGGCTGAAACTCACCGTGTTTGTTGATTGGGTTTGGTTTTGGGGTAAGTACCAGCGTAGGCTATCCGCCAGGGCCACATCCGCTATGACTTGAACTTGAACGGGGTTGCAGCCGTTCATTTGCCAATCCCAGGAAACCACGGGTTTCATGGAATCGACCAAGAGTTCCAAGTCATCCAAATAGAGGTTGTTGCCGTTTTGGTTGACGAATTCAAACCGCAAGAAAGCGGAGGTGGCCGGTCGTAGGATCCCCAAGTCCAAGGAATCTCGTTTCCATTCTTGAATTTGGAAGGGAACAAAGGCCAGGGAATCTGGTGCCGTGGTACCCAAGGAGGGACCTCCGGCCGACCATAAACGACGGTAGGAAAGGCCGCAGTCGGTGGACGCCCAGACAATCAGGGAATCGTAGGCCGAAGGAGGTTGTGGCCGGAACCGAGGATTGTGAGCATAGGCCCGACGAAAGCGTAGCAAAGCCAGACCTTGATCGGGAACGGTAAAGCGAGGAGTTTCCAAATAATCGCGTTGACCAAGGGTGGTGTAGGCGTAACCGTTGACGGTCGCTGACCGAAAGCCCGTGGCCAAACCCGATGTCGTGGAAAAGGACCAAGTGATTCCGTTATCGG
>JBJTSS010000024.1:0-5269 GCA_046079785.1 Bacteroidota bacterium | reverse complement strand
GGTGGGCAGGTTGACCGAAGTTGGGGAGGTACTTGCCTGTCCCTGCATAGGGACGGGATGAACCATCAAGGCAAAGAGGATCACCCAAAAGGAATGTCGAATTAACGCAAACAAAGCCGGTCTTGAAAAACCGAATTTAGCAATAAATTCCATGAATAAAGACCTATCGACAGGTTTGTGGGCCCTTGCGTCGTTGCCCGGGATAGGGCCGGTGGCCATGAAGCGTCTTTTGGAGTGTATGGGCGGGGCGGAGGCCCTCTTGGGCGCAGATGAAGCGGTTCTGAGTCAATACGGACCTTGGGGTAAGCAAGTGGCCAAATTGTTGGCGGCTTCGGATGGTCATCGACGATGGCAGGATGCCTTGAACATGGCCCGCAGGGAATGGGAAATAGGTCAAAAGTTGGGGCTGCAATGGGTGACGCTGATGGACGAAGCGTATCCCAATTACCTCAAAGAATGCCATGACCCCCCGACGGTCCTCTTTGTTCAGGGAAACTTGCCGGTCGATTACGGTTTTGCGATGGCTGTTGTTGGAACGCGTAACATAAGTCAATACGGTACGACGATTCTGAGATCCTTTATGGAAGAACTGGCACAGGCTTGGATTCCATCGGATGTAAAACCGTTAATAGTTAGTGGTTTAGCCAGGGGTGTTGATGGGCTAGCCCATGAATTAGCCCTAGAAATGGGGTTTCAAACCATAGCCGTAACAGCGAACGGATTGGGACATGTTTATCCCCCGCAACACAAAGGGCTTAGCCAACGAATGCGAAATGCAGGAGGGGCCCTATTGACCGAAACAGCCGCCTTGCAAGGCCCAGATGCTCGGCTTTTTCCCAGACGCAATCGGATTATTGCAGGCTTGGTACCCATGGTTTTGGTTGCCGAGGCTGCAGCCCGTGGTGGAGCGCTCATTACCGCCCAATTTGCCAACGAATACGACCGACAGGTTTACGTTTTCCCGGGCCGAGTTACCGATCAGGGTTACCGAGGATGTTTGCGTTTGGCCCTATCGGGGCAGGCCCAGTTAATTTGCTCACCGTATGACCTGAGGGTATGGCAACAATGGCCTCTACGCCCTCGATTAGAAGACATCCATGCCGATTTTCATCGCTTGATCGCGGGGACAGCGGTGGATTCGGTCAGGGCGGGCACTTCAACGGTCAAAGCCATCCAAGCAACCCTCCACCAATTGCCCACGTCAGGACCTGCCCTGGGGGATGGGGCAATCCGCATATGGAGGGGCTTGGAGGTATTGGAAGAGGCCACGGCCGATCGCCTCTTGGAACTTCATCAAGGGGATTATTCAAGTTTTGTTCGCTCGCTCTTTGCCTTGGAATCGGCCGGTTACCTTAGGCGAAACGGGTCGGGGATGTGGGTACGATTAACCTAACTGGAACGACTGCGCGCATTGTTGGTATTCTTGCGGATCGTTTGAGGCCATAACGCAAACACGGTGGGGCAAGACACTGGCCAAGAGTTCCTGGAACCAGGTCTGGGCCTGACGGTCCAAATGGCTGTGCGGTTCATCCAACAAAAGCAAGGGAGCATCCGTAACCAAAGCCAAGGTCAATTTGACTTTTTGGATCATTCCGGAACTATAATGCTTGAGCCTTCGCGTTGATTGGGGGTCTAGGCCGCTTTGTTTCAAGTGGAGGAAGGGGTCCAGGCCTGGTGTTATGGGGTTGATCGCAAAGTGAAATCGGACCAACTCGTCCAAGGTGTATTCGGTTGGAAGTTCCAGGTAGGGTGCCGCCAAGGAACAGGCCGGGAAAGGGTCTTCTTGACCGCCCCAAGTCAAGGTGCCTGAATCCGGGCGCATCAAGCCCCCCAGGCATTGCAGTAGGGTGGATTTTCCACTGCCGTTGGGCCCGGTGAGCGCAAGGCCCTGTCCAATTTCCAGTACCATATTCCAGGAATGAAAAAGCCATTGCCCTTGATACTGCTTGCCGAGACCTAAGGCCTCCAAACGTGGATGTTGTGATGGGATACGGGCTGTCTCCATGACGGGTGGGGCCTCTCCTTATTCGAGCATTCCCCGGATGACCCCTGCACTGGAATGGCGAACAAATTGAAGGATTCGATCCCTGAGTTTGGAAGGAGCCACGTCGATCTCGACTTGTTCTAGAGCTCTGGTAATGTTATAACCACGAACATAGATGATTCGATAAACGTCTTCAATCAGTCGAATTTCGTTTTCGTTAAACCCCCGACGCCGGAGGCCAATGACATTGACCCCCGCAAAGGAAACGGGCTCCTTGGCGCATTTGACAAAGGGTGGAACATCCTTCCGAACCAAACTACCGCCGCCCACAAAACTGTGTTCGCCAATGGTCAAGAACTGTTGAACAGCCACCAAGCCTTCCAAAATCGCCCAGTTATGAACGGTGATATGACCGGCTAAGGTGGCTAAATTGGCCATAATAACATGGTCACCCAAAAGGCAATCGTGGGCTACGTGGGTATAAGCCATCAATAAACAATCCCGACCGACTACCGTTTCGTTGCGGTCGGTGGTGCCTCGATTGATGGTAACACATTCCCGAATGATCGTGCGATCGCCGATCCGGGTCAGGGTAGGTTCCCCC
The DNA here is from genome assembly GCA_046079785.1 of Bacteroidota bacterium. GTDB lineage: Bacteria > Bacteroidota > Bacteroidia > UBA7662 > UBA7662 > SYHX01. Next base: position 2,681 of record JBJTSS010000024.1, on the reverse strand, counting down.
CGGTATTTGAGGTCCTGGGGTGGGGCAGAAATGACGGCCCCGGGAAAGACTTGAACCTTGTCCCCTATTCTAGCGCCGTTCATCACGGTGCAATTGGGTCCCAACCAACAATTTTCACCGATGATAACATCTTCTTCGATGGTAACAAAAGATGAAATATGCGTACCCTTGCCTATCCTGGCTTTGGGGTGAATTTGGCTAAGGTTGCTCATGTCTTGCGAACCAGTTGGGCCATAAGCTCTGCTTCTACGACTTTTTGGTCATCCACATAGGCAGCTGCTTCCATGCGGCATATACCACGACGGATAGGTTCCATCAAACGCAATTTGAGAACCAAGGTATCGCCTGGTAGGACCTTTCCCTTGAATTTGACTTTGTCAATACGGGTAAAATACGTCCAATAACCCCCTGGATCGTCCATGAGGTTAAGGCAGAGAACCCCGCCGGTTTGGGCCAAAGCTTCAATGGTCAATACCCCCGGCATAACGGGGTTACCCGGAAAATGTCCTTGAAAAAAAGACTCGTTGATGCTTACATTTTTGATGCCCACCACATGGTTATCGGAGATTTCCGTGATTTTGTCCACCAATAGAAATGGGTAACGGTGGGGCAAATATTGCATGATTTGATTGGTGTCAAAAACAAGCTTGGGCTTAGCGACTTGGGTAGGCGTGTCGCTTTTGGCTTGCTTTTGAAGATGTTGTCGCAAAGCCTGGGCCATAGCAACGTTGGTGCGATGCCCGGGTTTGTGGGCAATGACATGCGCCTTGATTCGTTGGCCGATGAGGCTCAAGTCGCCCACCATGTCCAGTAGTTTGTGCCTTGCAGGTTCGTTGTCAAAAAACAATTCTTTGTGATTCAGAATGCCAGCCGTTTGGAATTGCAGGTTTGGATGACCAAACAAAGCGGTAAGCGACTCCCATTGATCGGTGGCAACGGGGTTTTCGATAAAGACCAACGCATTATTCAAATCACCTCCGCGAATCAAACGTTGTCCGTACATTTCTTCGAGCTCGTGCAAAAAGCAAAACGTACGGCAAGAGGCAATTTCTTGGTCAAAATCCTCCAAGCGATCCAAGCGAGCATGTTGAGCCCCCAAGGCCTTGGAGTCGAAATCAATCATCACCGAAAGACGGTAGTGGGAATCGGGTATCAAGGTGATTTCGCTTCCTTTGTCGCTGTCTTTGTAGGTAAAGGGTTCTTGAAGTTCAAGGTAATTCCTTGCCTTGCTTTGGCTTTGAACCCCGGCTTGGGATAGGGCATCCATGAAGGGCCTGGCGCTCCCATCCCCGATGGGCAATTCTTGCGAATTGAGTTCGATGATGACATTGTCCAAATCCAAAGCGGTCAGGGCAGAAAGCGCGTGTTCGACGGTCAGAACGCGGGCCTCATCAAGGCCCAGGGTGGTTCCCCGACTGGTTTCGACAACATATTCGGCCAAGGCCGGGATATCGATCGTCGGAGTCAAATCGGTGCGACGAAAAACAAAGCCGGTATCTTCGGGGGCTGGGCAAAATCGGATGGAAACCGAATCCCCGCTGTGAAGGCCTACACCTTCCATAACAACGGATTTCGCTAAGGTTTTCTGGTATTCAATGGGGGGCATGGGGTGATCTTATTTAGGATGGGGGTTGGTCTGCTGATTTGATTTGGTCCAAAGCCTCCTGAAGACTTTTGATTTGGTTGCGGAGGTCCGCTTCCAAGTCCGGGAGTCTACGAAAAACGGCGTTGGACCGTTGGTTGTCCAGGTAGGGCATCAGGGGGGTTCCGTTCCATTTGCGGTTGGGTTCGTTAATCGAGCGCGTTATTCCGGTTTGGCCTCCAACCTGACTTCCATCGGCTATGGTTATATGACCTGCAACGCCAACTTGACCGCCAAAGACACAGCGGTTGCCCACCTTGGTGCTTCCGGAAATCCCGGTTTGGGCGGCAATCACCGTATGTTCGCCGATTTCGACGTTATGGGCCAAGTGAACCAGGTTGTCGATTTTGGAACCATGGCCGACGACCGTCGCCCCCATGGTGGCCCGGTCAATGGTTGCATGCGCACCGATTTCGACATCGTTGCCCAGGATTACGCGACCAACTTGGGGAATTTTGGTATAAACCATGGAAGAATTAGGTGCGTAGCCAAAACCATCCGATCCCACCACGGCATTAGCGTAGAGAATACAACGATCACCAATTTCACAATCATCCATGAGTCGAACCCCTGGGTGAAGAATACAGTCTTTGCCGATTTGAACCCGAGCCCCAACATATACATGGGCTGCAATGCGGGTTCCGGAGCCAACGACGGCACCACGACCCACCGTGGCAAAGGCCCCAACGCCGACCCCTTCGCCCAAATGGGCCTGCGGGTCAACCCAACTTTGGGGGTGAATTTCGGCAGGGTACAAACGCTGTTGTTCGAAAGCATGCAATATGAGGCCAAAGGCTCGGTAGGGGTCCGTGACCCTCAAGACCGACGTGTGGTGTAGTTGAGGGAGTTCTTGGGATTTTTCGACCAGAAGTAGCCCCGCCCGACAGGCCTCCACAAAGGGGAGGTATTTGGGATTGGCCAAAAAAGTGACTTCATCGGGACCCGCCTCCTCAATTTTGGCTGGACCCTGAATGCAACGAAGGGGGTCGCCTTGCAATTCACCCTGGACGAGGGTAGTGAGCTCTTGGCAGCTTAACGT
>JBJTSS010000023.1:0-5299 GCA_046079785.1 Bacteroidota bacterium | reverse complement strand
CAACCAGATATGCTTCTTGGATGGGGGTATTAAAAACCCGGTCGTCGCCAAATTTCTCGGCCAAGGTTGCGGCCTCCCGAAACACCCCCCCCAGCGTACGACCAACATCTTGACCATAAAACAAAGCCTTGGGTTCGCTTTGCAAGATTTCTTCGACGGCGTGCAATGCGGCGTCCACCATGACCACTTTGTCTCGGCCAGCGGGTTCCCTTTGACCGGTTTCGACGGCGGGACCACCCGGTGCAAATTCGTGATTACCAAGAGATAGCGGATCCGGATTGGGGGCGGAACGGGCCCGCTCAAAATCTTCGGTGGCCCGTGCTTTGCCGGAGGCGGCCAGGCGGTCCAATTCCTCTTCCCAAAATCCGGCTTTGAGCATTTGTTTGCGCAGACGGGGTAGGGGATCGCGGCGTAGGTGTTCCTCCAGGTCTTGGGCTGAGCGGTACCACTCGCTGCGGACCCCGGAGGTATGATGACCCAACAAGGGAACCGTGGCGTGCAAAAGCACCGGGCCGCTGCGCGATCGCAAATGGTCCATGGCTTCCTGAATGGCTTTGCACGAAGCCTTGAAATCGCTGCCATCTACCCGCATTCGTCGCAGTCCTTTGAAGCCGTCGGCGTAGTGGTAGGCGTCCATGGCCCGCATTTCGGAAGCGGCGGCCGATATACCCCACTCGTTGTCCTGCACCAAAAAGAGAATGGGGAGGTTCTTGAGGACCGCCATTTGCAAGGCTTCGGCGACTTCGCCTTCGGTCACGGAACCATCGCCCAGCGAACAGACGACAAGGGGAGGGGAAGTACCCACCGCGTTTTCGTGGCGCAGGCCTTGGCTTTCGAGGTAGGCCAAGGCGTGGGCCATGCCCACGGCAGGGATGGCCTGCATGCCGGTGGCGGAGCTTTGGTGAGGGATCGTGGGCATCCCTGCCCGACGAACCGATGGATGCGCATAATAGGTACGCCCCCCGCTGAACGGGTCGTCGGCCTTGGCCAACAACTGCAGCATCAACTCGTAGGGCTCAAAACCCATCCCGAGCAGGACCGACTCGTCCCGGTAATAAAGCGACGCAAAGTCTTGGGGCTGAAGGTGCAGGCCCAGGGCCAGCTGTATGGCCTCGTGGCCCCGCGATGTGGAATGCACATAACGCGTTTCGCTACGGTTTTCGTCGTACAATTCCGCCATGGCCCGGGCCGTATTCATCAATTCCCAGGCCGTCAACCACAAGGTGTTTTGCATCATGCGTCCAAAAATACAGCAGGAGCCCGTTGGGCCTGCGATAACAACAAGTGTTCGTCTTATTTTTGAATAAACCTCCCCCTATGACCCCCTCCTCCCTTCCCAACCCGACCCAGGGCGCCGGCATTCCTTCGGTGGACTTGCAGGACTTCCTGACCGGAACCCCTGAACAGCGGGCCGCTTTTGTCCGCGAGCTCGGTCAGGCCTACGAAGACGTTGGCTTTGTTGCGGTACGCAATCATGGTCTGGGAGAGGCCCAAACCCAAGCGCTTTACCAAAGTGTCCAGGCTTTTTTTGGCCAAGAACCCCAAGCCAAAAGCGCCTACGAAGTTCCCGGTGCTGCCGGCCAAAGAGGCTATACCCGTTTTGGACAGGAGCACGCCAAAGGCCGACTCGAAGGCGACCTCAAAGAATTTTTTCAGGTGGGCCAAGAAGTATCTCCGCAACACAAGATGCACGGGACCTATTCACCCAACGTAGAGGTTCAATACCCCTCGGATTTTAATGCGATCACCCTCCAAGCTTACCGAACCCTCGAAGGCTGTGGTCAACATATGTTACGAGCAATTGCTCTTTATTTGGACCTCCCGGAACATTATTTTCACGATAAGGTCGACGGGGGAACCAGCATATTGCGCGCCATCCACTACGGCCCCATCACCAGCGATCCCGGGGATGCTGTCCGAGCCGCCGAACACGAAGACATCAACCTGATTACCTTGCTGATGGGTGCCTCCGCCGAAGGCCTCGAAATCCTATCCAAAGCCGGTGAATGGGTCCCTGTCACCGCTTTGCCTGACCAAATCGTGGTCAATGTTGGGGATATGTTACAGCGCTTGACCAATCATCGCCTAAAATCCACCACCCACCGCGTTGTCAACCCTCCCCGAGAACGCTGGTCCGAACCCCGCTTCTCGATCCCTTTCTTTTTGCATCCCCAACCCGATATGCCATTGGACGCTCTATCGTCCTGCATTCCCCACGGCACGAGCCCGCTGGATCCGCCCATCACCGCCGGTGAATATTTAGACCAACGCCTCCGCGAAATCGGACTCAAAAAATAAACCCGTGCTGGACGAGAGCAGGCGTCGAACCTACCTGCGGGATGTACTCATGCTCGCGCTCTCTGCTTTTGGCGGACCCTTTGCCCATATCGCCCTGATGCAGGAGCGTCTGGTCGAACGCCGTCAATACCTCAGCAACGAAGAATTACTGGAGCTCAACGCTCTGTGCCAGTTTTTGCCCGGCCCTACCTCCACGCAGACCATTACGGCGGTCGGCCTCAAATTGGGCGGTCAGCGTTTGGCCCTGCTGACCTTGATGTTATGGATATTACCCGCCTGCCTTTTGATGACCTTTTTGGCGGTGCTGGTGTATTCGCTAGAAATCAAGAACCTGGACATGTCCACCTTTCGGTGGTTGCCCCCGGTTGCGGTCGGTTTTGTGGCTGCTTCGGCTTGGCGCCTCCTCGAACGACAGCCCTGGAAAGGCCCCGCGTTGCCAATCCTGGGCATGAGCATCGCCTTGTCCCTCTCGTTGGTCTCTGCTTATACTTTTCCCGCCACGTTGCTTTTGGGGGGGCTGGTTTTTTGGGCTTGGGAAGAACGCAAAGGCGGTTTGGGTTCCCCGCATCGCATTCCCAAAATTCGCTGGACCTACCTGCGTTTTTATGCGTTGTTTTTTGTTATGGCCATTGCCCTCGGAAACGGATTCCGTTCCAAGGAAGTATTGTTATTCGAGAATTTTTATCGTTTTGGGAGCTTGGTTTTTGGGGGCGGACAAATCCTGTTGCCCATGATGTACGAACATTTTGTTGCCAGCCGGCAGTACTTGACGTCGGATCAATTTCTTATTGGCTATGGTTTGGCCCAAGGCGTACCCGGTCCGGTCTTTTCGCTGGCCGCCTACATGGGTGGTCTGGTTCTTCAATCTCAGGGGGTCCTCTTTGTCTTGCTAGGGGCGCTAATTGGCACCCTCGCCATCTTTACCCCGGGCGCCTTGCTCATCTTTTTTGTGTACCCTCTATGGGATGATGTCAAACGAATGCCCCGTGTCCAGGCCGCCCTCCAAGGGGTGCAAGTCGCTGCGGTGGGACTGATTGTTACGGCGGTGGTCTTACTGATGAAACCCTTGGGCTACAGTCCGTTGACGCTGGGAATTGTCGGGCTCACCGCCATCCTAAATCACCGCTGGGGCGTTCCCCCTCTTTTGATTGTGGTCCTAACCTTGACCGCCGGCCTGGTCGGGGAACTCTTGGTCTTGGGCTTGCCATAGGCCCGCTTTACTTCAGCTCAAAATTCAGGGACACGTAGGCCAAACGGCCGACCAGCGGTCCACCATAGACCTGAAAAACCTTGTTGTTCAACAAATTCGAAGCACCCAATTTGAGGGTGGTGTTGAGTTTGAGGAAGGTTTTGTTGATTTGGGCATCCACCATCCCGTAGCTGTCAATAGGCCCGGTGAACTGTGGTGATCCCTCAAAAACAAAACCTTGAATCCACTTGTAATTGATGTTAAAGCCCCAATTGGCCAAGGTATAGGAACCCCCGCCGGGTAAGGGAATTTCGGTAATCATATCCCGACCGCTCAACCCGATATTGTACTTGTGTTCCGGGGTATTGAAGGCCGGAATGATCACGGTGTCCTTGCCGGCATTCACCAGTTTGTTCCAGGAATAATTGAAATTAAAAGCCAATTCCCGGTTCAAATAATAATTACCACCCAACGAAAAACCTTGTGTTGTAATAATACCCGTTGCATTCGCTGCCACCCGGTAAATGCGAAGAGTTTCACGAATCGGAAAGCCGCCCCCAATCCCCGTTTGGAATTTGGACTGCACCCCAATGTTAAAACCAATAAAGTTCGTGTACCAGCTGTGGTAATACCCTGCATCCACATACAGCTTCTTGAACATTCCCCGGTATCCAAACTCCACGGTCCGCACCTGTTCGGGCTGTATAGGCTTGACATCAAAGTACTTCAACTTGTCCGTGGTGGGCGTTGTCCCCAAATAATCCAGGAACGAATTGAGGGTAATTAACGAATCAAACCCCGACACATTGCCCACCAGAATCGCGGGACCCACGTTGTAATACAGGTACTGATCGGCCAAGGTCGGGTTCCGTACCGCAGACGACAAGGACAAACGCCAAACATGCTTTTGGTTCGGCGTCAAGACCATCGAAACCGCTGGAGAATACACCCGATTGAAATTCACATTCTTGTCCGTTCGGAAGGTGGCATTGATTTTCAGATCACCCAACAAACGATCGCCTAACATTAATTTATTGAATTTGTATTCCACCCCGCCGTACAATCCGTATTCGCTGTTCACAATGCTGGTCGGGGTTTCGGTTCGACCAAGGGTATCCCTTTTGGTCACCGTAACACTATCTTCAATCAGCGGGTTCCAAACCTTGTAGGACGAATCCTTGGTCTGGTAAGTCAAGCGCACCGTATCGCTAAAAATCGTCCCGCGGCTATCCGGGCGGTATTGGCGGAAACTACCACCGACCACCACTTCCATGTTTTCGATGGGTTTGAAGCGTTTTTCGCCCTGCAAATGATACAAAGCCGATTTGTCATAAAACAAAGTCCCGCCCCGGCCCTTGTTGGGCAGGGTGGTGGTAATGACGTTGAAAAGTGAATCAAAAGCCGCTGAACCAGGCAAAGCAAAAGGCAGGGGATTGGGATCCCGAAGATTCCCGGTCTGGTACCCGTTGTTCACTCGAAAGCGGACCTCGTTATGCCAACGCGCCAAAGCCTCCGCGGCGCCCGGTGCATTCAAGAAAAAGTTTAGGCTATCGCTTAGGGCCGTAGGTATCCCCGAGAAAGAGCCCCGATAAGGCCTCCAGTGGTCGGGTAACAAACCCGGCTTGCCCGCGATTCCATAAATCGAATCCAAAATCGAAGTCTGCCAAACCGAAGCGTAAGATTTGTTCCAAATATCCAGGGTATGAAAAGTTTCTTTCATCCTTTTGGCTGTGGCCACCGCATCGTAAGAATCCCCGGCATCCTCGTTGGTCGCGTAGGCTCGGATAAACCAATCGTCCTCTTTGCGCAATT
>JBJTSS010000022.1:0-1079 GCA_046079785.1 Bacteroidota bacterium | reverse complement strand
TTAGTTATTAACCAAATGAATAGTGTAGCCTTGACCCAGGGCACCAACAGTCTTACCCTTTGTTTGGGTGATTCCGTAGGTCCTGGTTCTACAACGGGTTCTTTGGCCTTAGAATATACGACTACAGGGGCGTCTAATGGTATTTTGGTTAGTGGTTTGCCCCGAGGGATGAGGGCAATTTACGATTCTGCTGCTCGTAAAACCACTATAAATGGCATACCTTCCGTTCGTGGTGTTTTTGTTTATCGTATAACCGCATTGGGAGGATGTACGCAATCATCCGGCAATACAATTACAGGCACGATTACTGTAAACGGTAACACGATCCTTTTGGGCAAAAAGGACGCCAACCTGAGCACACCTGACGTTGTCACTAACGTTCAAACCCGTTGCGCATTGCGTCCAATACAGCCCATCGTGTTTACAACGACTGGTGCAACCAATGCCTCTTTGGATCCTGCATTGCCAAGCAATTCAGGGCTTACGGCAAATTTCAATTCTGGAACTAAGGTATTTACCATTTCTGGAACGCCTAGTCTCGCATTTACCTACACGGGTGTTGTTCGCATGAGCGGTGGTTGCACGAATGGCCAGGAAGAACCAAGCGTAAGCTTGACGGTCCTGGACTCAAATACCATTTCATTGACTTCTGCAACGGGTCCGGATAACCAGAGTGTTCCCCGCAACACGGCAATTACAAACATAACTTACTTAACTGCTGGTGCGTCAGGTGCAAGGTTCCGTGGCCTGCCATCGGGTGTAACTGGAACATGGGCGTCCAATTCGGTGACGATTAGTGGAACCCCCGTCGCAACGGGTACCTACCAGTACATTATTGACATGGTAGGGGGTTGCCCAGTTGGAAAAGGAAATTCGGATACGGGTACCATTACAGTGACCAACGGTGGATCCCTAATTGGTAATGGTAGCTATGGTAATGGGGTTGACGGAGAATTTTCAGGTCGCTCCAACGAGAGTAGTCAAGGAATCGCAACTCATGGTCGTTTGCTCGCTAAACGAGGAACCCAAGCTGAATTGTCAGTTTATCCTGTTCCAGGATCTGATTTCGTCTTTGTACG
>JBJTSS010000021.1:0-2088 GCA_046079785.1 Bacteroidota bacterium | reverse complement strand
CATAAATCGCACTTATTGGTTGAACTCAACCTAACTTTGATATACTAGTTACATGCGGATCATCTCTTAAACTTAATCCTGATGTTTAGATTTATGAAAACTCGGTTTGAAGGTGGTATTGCAATATTCTTTGGCTTTATCGCTTTTGCGTTAGGGATTTCAGGCAATGTTTGTGCCCAAAGCGCGTTTTTGAGCGGCGGAGGAGATGGATTCAACGGTTTGGGTGGTTCCCTGTCGGTATCGGTAGGGGAGTCGGTGAGCGGTGCGTTATGGGCAACGGGCTATGTGGGACAACCTTCATTCTACAGGGGGCAATCGGGGGTTCAACAACCGCATCAATGGCTTTTTCCCGGTCTTCGGGTCAAAGCTCAATTGCATTATCTCAATGCTCTGCATTCACCCTTGGGCGCTGTTTCGGTACAGCTACGCAACAGCCAAGGCCAATCGGTGGCGTCGGGTACGACGGATCCACAAGGGACAGCGGATCTTGGCACGGTAGCGGATGGGAATTATTCGATGGTTCTTGCCGATACCCGAGGCTGGTCCGGGGTGAACGGTACTGACGCTTTGTTAGTGAACCGTTCGTTCACAGGTTTGGCTCCATTGACGGGATTGTATGCCTTGGCGGGGGATGTGAATGCAAATTCGGTGTTGACCAACGGTGATGCCCTGATGATTATGCGGAGGGTATCGGGTTATTTTTCAACTTTTGGATTGGCGGGGGATTGGCGTTATTCCACCAATCAGGTACAGGTCCAACGCCAGCCTGGTCAGGTGGAACAAGTGGTTGGTGTGGATGCTTTGTTTGCCGGGGATGTTAACGGGTCCTATGTGCCGGGCATTGCTACAAGGTCGCTATGGATGCCCTTGGTGGAGGATGGTATGGTGGCAAGCCAAGAAGGCACGTACGAGATTCCCTTGCGTTTGACCAACTCTATGGATTTGGGTGCGGTCACGTTGTGGCTGGAATTACCTCAAGGGATGGAGGTCCAAAATGTTCGGTGCAATCGGCCAGATCTGAATGGGGCCTTGGTCTATCGTCAAGAGGGTAGCAGTTTAGGGCTTGTTTGGTACGGTTTGGTTCCATGGGAAGTTAAGGAAGGCGAAGTTATTTTCGTGTTGGAGGCAAGGGGCAGGTCCACGGGCTCCTTGAAGGTGGATCGAGCAAAGAGCGAATTGGCCAACGGATGGGGAGATGTTCAGGAGGCTTGGCAATGGTCGGCACCTGGTTTGCGACAACGCGGTCAAGATCAGTGGCAAATCACGGCGTACCCGAATCCATTCGAGTCTTCCATGGCGTTGCGTTTAAGTTCACCGATGGCAGGTAAATGGCAGATCGAGGTGAGGGACCTTGCCGGCCGTTTGATTTGGTCAGATTATCAGGTGACCTCTCCATCAGGTCGTATCGAATTTTCACTCGAAACGGAGAACTGGTCAGCAGGGGCATACAAAGCCCAATGTCGTTTTGAGTCGTTGGAAGAGGCTGACAAGCCAACCACTTTCATGCAGGTAGTTTCAATACTCAAGAGGCCGTAACTCAATATAAATTCTCTAACAATTTTCAATAGTTCCTTAATTATCCTAATCGATGAATCCCAAACTACGTACCTCCACATTTCGGAACCCAATTTTCTGGATGACCTTGGCCATCCTTTGGTTAGGGTGTGCTTTCGAAATACCAAGCCTCCAAGCCCAGCAGGTGCCACAGGGCATCATGCATCAGTCGGTCATTCGCAACAATACCGGGCAATTGGTAAGCAACCAAGCGGTTACAGTACGAATATCCTTGCTGCAGGGTAGTGCGTCAGGTTCTGCGGTTTACGTGGAAACCCATCAGGCTCAGACAAATGCTAACGGTTTGTTGAGCTTGAAGGTTGGTGGCGGACTGGCTCAAAGTGGCGCCGGTTTATTGCCTTTCAATCAAATTGCATGGGGCTCGGGACCATATTTCTTGCAAACCGAAGTAGATCCAAATGGGGGCAACAATTTTTCCCTTATTCAAACCACCGAACTGCTCAGTGTTCCCTTTGCTTTGTTGGCGCAACATTCCTTGACTCCCGGACCCGCTGGTCCTCAGGGTCCACAGGG
>JBJTSS010000020.1:0-1353 GCA_046079785.1 Bacteroidota bacterium | reverse complement strand
GAACTCAACGCCTGGATTGGGGTTCTCAAAGAGCAGCCCGGCATGGCCTCGTACCGCCTAGGGTTGACCCGCATCCAAGAAGCCTTGTTTGTTATGGGGTCGCATTTGGCCGCCGAAAACGGGGAGCAGGTTAAGGCTTGGAAACTGCCCGCTCTGCCCTTGGCGTTGGTTGCTTTTCTGGAAGCTGAAATGGACCGAATGGATGTCGAACTCCCTCCGTTGCGCAATTTTATTTTGGCGGGGGGGCACCCGGACAGCGCGATGGCGCAGGTGGCCCGTACGGTCTGCCGTAGGGCTGAGCGCCAAGCCGTGGCCCTCACCGAGGCCCTTCCCGAAGACGCCCAGAGGATAGGGGAAATTATCGTTTTGCTTAATCGTTTGTCCGATTATTTCTTTGTTTTGGCCCGGGATATCCTGCGCGCCAACGGTTGCGAGGCCACGTTATGGAACCCGGAACGGGGGACTTGACCGATTGCCACAATCGTCTATCTTTGCCAACAATTCAAAATCATCTATGTATTGGACGCTCGAATTGGCCTCTCACCTGGAGGACGCCCCTTGGCCCGCCACCAAGGAGGAATTGATTGATTACGCCATTCGTTCTGGAGCCCCTATGGAGGTCATCGAAAACCTGCAGGAGCTTGAAGATGATGGGGAACCCTACGAAACAATCGAAGAAATTTGGCCGGATTACCCGACCAAGGACGATTTTTTCTTTAACGAAGACGAATACTAAGCGCGAGGTTGCTTGCGCTCAAAGCGCTGACGCAACAATTCCACCGTGGTCGAAAAGGCCAGTGCGAAATACAAATAGCCTTTGGGCACTTCAACATGAAATCCTTCAACCAAAAGCATGAATCCGATGAGCATCAAAAAGGATAGGGCCAGGATCTGCAGTGAAGGCTGTTTTTGGATGAATTGACCGATCTTATCCGCCAAGGCCAACATAACGCCCATCGAAATCACGATAGCGGCAATCATGACCTGAATCTGGTCACTTAGCCCGATGGCGGTCAAGATGGAATCAAAAGAAAAGACCATATCAATCAATACAATCTGGGCAATGAGCCAGGTCCCTGCCCGTCCTTTGGGGGATGGTTTACTCGAATGATCGGGATGCTGGTTCGGATGTTCGAGATGATTAACCTTGGTATGCAATTCCGAAGTGGTTTTGGCGAGAAGGAACAATCCTCCGCCAAAAAGGACTAAGTCTTTGGTGCTGGGTGACCAGGGTCCAAGGGTAAAAAGAACCTCGGTTAGGCCGAGTAACCAACTGATGCTCAACAACAAGACAATTCGAAACCCCAACGCCAACAACAAGCCCAGACGTTGAATCTTGCGGCGCTCTACGGC
>JBJTSS010000019.1:0-1674 GCA_046079785.1 Bacteroidota bacterium | reverse complement strand
TGAGGTAACGCGGGCGGTATAATTACCAGAATCGGTGGCCGTATAGGATGCTGCAGTTGCACCTGCGATATTGGTGCCGTTTCTGCGCCACTGGATGGTATTGGTTGGATCGGTGTTGGCGTTGAGGACCACGGAACCACCAGGACAGAAGGTTGTAGAACCAGCTGCAGCAACAGAAACGGTTGGTAGGCTGTTGACTGTGATGCTAATGGCGTTAGACGTTGCGGAGCAGCTGTTGCTGGTTACAGTTACGGTATAGGTACCTGCGGTAATGGCGGTGTAGTTGGCCGAAGTAGCGCCAATGATATTGACGTTGTTACGCTTCCATTGGTAGGTACGTCCTGTTCCTGTATTCGCGCTCAATACGGTGTTACCGCCTTGGCAAATAGAGGAGTTACCGGTAATGGTGGCAACAGGCAATTCGCGGATGGTAACCGAAACGCTGTTGGAGATTGCGGTACAACCGTTGGCATCGGTAACGCTTAGGGTATAAGCACCCGTAGCTGTTGCGGCGAAAGTTGCCGTGGTTGCACCGGCAATCGGTGTTCCGTTGAGGTTCCATTGGTAGCTGGCAAAGGAGGTTCCTGCTGCGGCGCTGAGGTTCACCGCTGTACCTTGACAGACGGTTGTATTTCCAGCTGCGCTGATGCTAACGGTAGGCAAGGGGTTGACGATAACCGTAGCAGGCGCTGATGTGAAGGAGCAGTTTGCGGAATCCGCAATGGTCACGGTATAACCCCCAGCGGCATTAGCTACGAAGGAGGCGTTGGTTGCACCGGCGATGGCAGTTCCGTTGAGTCTCCACTGGTAGGTGTAATTGGCACCTGTATTGGCTTGGAGGGTTACGGAAGAGCCTTGGCAAATGCTGAGGCTACCGGCCGGGGTGATGCTAGCAAAAATGCTGCAACAGTTGCTGCCAAGCGATACCGAACCATTATTCCAAGCGGTATTCGAAATCACATCAGCCTGGGCATCGGTGTATTCGCAGTTACCTGGAGTTGCGAGATCCCAAGCAAGGGCATGGGTTCCTGGGGCTAGGATAACAAAGCCCATTTCAAAGAGAGTTCCGTTGAGGTTGATGGCATTGAGGTCGAACCAAGCTGCGCGGAACTGGGAAGTCCCACTGAAGACGCCACAGTTGGTAAGCAAGCTGGAAGAAATCAGAGGATTGACGTTGGTCGCTGTGCTAATACAAGCCAACTTGGTTGGATCGTAGCCGATGGCCATGGAGATGGAGGCGATACCCACCCCGTTTTGGATGGTCACAGGGACATAAACGGTATCTCCAACGCAACCGGTAACGGCGCCAATCGAAGTTTGGACTTGGCAAACGGTTGTGCTTAGGTTCAAGGTGATGATCGAGTCACAACCGTTGGCTGCAGTGACGGTACGGGTGTAGGTACCAGCAGCGGTCAGGGTTTGTGAACCAAACGTGTAAGTTTGGCCCTGACAAATTGAAGCACTGATGCTGGCTGTGGAAGTAGGTAGTATGCTTACCGCTACAGTTGAAGACGTTGCGACGCAACCGGCGGCTGAGGTAACGCGGGCGGTATAATTACCAGAATCGGTGGCCGTATAGGATGCTGCAGTTGCACCTGCGATATTGGTGCCGTTTCTGCGCCACTGGATGGTATTGGTTGGATCGGTGTTGGCGTTGAGGACCACGGAACCACC
>JBJTSS010000018.1:0-3087 GCA_046079785.1 Bacteroidota bacterium | reverse complement strand
GTCTGCAGGTGGCAACAGGATGCTGGCGCTTCACAGGTGGATTTGGTTTATGGACCCGGTGACCAGGTATGCAGGCATCCCGGCGTTCATGTCCACCGAGTCCAAACGGCCTTGGAAATGCAAGCGTGTTGCCAAGAATTAAACGAAGGCTGCTCCTTGTTGATTTTCACCGCGGCGGTTGCGGATTATCGGGCTGCTCAAGTTGCCGAAAACAAAATCAAGAAAAGTGGGGGTGAACTTGTGCTGACTTTGTTACCCAATCCCGATTTATTAGCCGAGGCGGGAATGAACAAAAAACCGCATCAAAAGGTGGTAGGGTTTGCCTTGGAGAGCGACAACGAAGAAGCCCATGCGCTGACCAAACTCAAAACCAAGAAGGCGGATATGATCGTCCTCAACTCTTTGCGTCAAGAGGGCGGTGCCATGGACGCCGAGTCCATGTCGGCACGCTTGCTGTTTTCTGAAAACGAAAAGGAGGATTTGCCCCGTAGTTCCAAAAAGGATCTGGCCATCGACATCCTTCGGGCCATAACCCACCGTTGGGGTCTGCCTCAAGGTGGTGTTTGGAGAAAACTAGGCATGCTTCTGGTGATGTTATGGTTTTCATTGAACCCGGCGGGGACCCAGGCCCAGGAACTCAACTGCCAATTGTCCATCAACCCGGGAAGGGTCGGAGGTGCTGACCAGCAATTCTATGCCAATATGCAACAGGCCCTGACCACCTTTATCAATGGTCAGAAATGGACGGAGGATGTGTTTTCGTTTCAGGAACGTATCAACTGCAGTATCAACATCATGTTGGACGAGCGAATTACGGGAAACCAATTCAAAGCCACGGTACAAATTCAAAGCAGCCGACCCGTCTATAACAGTTCCTACAGTACGGTGATTTTGAACTATACGGATCCCGATTGGATCTTTGAATACAACGAGTTTCAGCCCATGGAATTCAACGAAAACCAGCATACATCAAATTTTTTGGCGCTTTTGGCTTACTACGCTAACATCATTATAGGCCTGGATTACAATAGTTTTGGAAAGGAAAGCGGTACCGTTTATTTGCGTAAGGCCCAGCAAATTGTTATGAACGCCCAAAACGCAGTTGAAATCGGTTGGCGTCAAAACCAAAGTCTGCGCAACCGGTATTGGCTCGCCGAACTCTTGAACAATCCTTCCTACAAGGCTTTTCACACCGCGCATTACGAATACCACCGTCTGGGTTTGGACCAGATGTACAAACCTGAACGGATCATCGAGGCCCGACGCAAAATGCTCGGGGCCCTCGAAAAAATCCACGATGTCAACCGAAGCAAGCCAGGCGGAATGCTTATTCCCCTATACCTCAAAGGCAAATTGCCCGAAATCGTTGGTTTTTGTTCCAAGGCTTTGCCTGCCGAGAAGGCCAAAGCGGTCGAACAACTGATCGCGATGGACCCCATCAACCAAGCCGAATACAACCGTATTAATGCTGCAGGGGTGGGTGGTTCCGGCAGCGGGGGAACAGGTGGCGGAGGCGGTCGTTAAATCCCATATCCAAGATGCTGACGCGTTTGCATATTCGCAATTTTGCGCTAATTAGCGAAATGGAAGTGGCCCTTGGTCAGGGTTTGACGGTTATTACGGGGGAGACCGGTGCTGGCAAATCCATCCTCTTGGATGCCGTGGGCTTGTTGCTGGGTGAGCAAGTCGAATCGGTACATTTTAGGAATCCTCAAGCGGCCTGTATGGTTGAAATGGAATTCCAAAGCCGGGATCCGGAGGTCCTTACCAAATGCGCTGAGATTTTGGACGATCCCGGTATGTGGACGTTACCCACACCGGAGGCGGTCGATTTAATTCTTCGGCGAGAAATCAGTCCCAAACGACGTAGCCGCTGTTTAATCAACGATGCCGCCGTTCCGTTGCGGGATTTAAAAATTCTGGCTTCTTTGTTGCTGGACCTTAGTGGCCAAGAAGAAGCCGTTGCGGTGGATCGCCGGGATACACAGCTTTTGTTGTTGGATCAAATGGCCGGAAGCGAGGCTTTACGGCACCGATATTCCCAAGCCTTTCGGGCTTGGAAGTTATCCCGTAAAGCTCTGGATTCCTTTATGTTAGAATTGGAACAGCGCAAAAGAGACGAAGAACGGAATCGCTATTATTGGGAGGAATTGAACCAAGCCCCACTGGATACCTGGGAACAGTTGTCGGATTTGGAGTCGGCTTTGGCAGTCCAAGAAAATGCATTGGAATCAGGCGAACGGTTGCGGCATTCGGAGTCGGTTTTGGACGAGGGACGAGGCGGCCCTGGTGAAGCCCCGTCGGTCAGCGATACGCTACGTACCTTGGTTCAAAGCCTGGCGGGCTTGGAAGCCAAGGACCCCGAGCTAGGCGCCTGGGCGGATCGTCTGCGTTTGTTGTTATTTCAAGCGAGCGAATTGGCCCGAGATGCGGCAGATTTGGCCGATCAACGAGTTCCGGATTTGGAGGCCGCCGCTTTGATGCGAGAACAGCTGGATCTGCTCCAGGGTTTGATGCACAAGCACAAAACCGGTGACCTGGAGGCCTTGAGAGGGGTGCGGGCCAGGCTGGGCGAAGCCCTGGGGTCCACCCCCGGGGTGGACGAGGCGAAGGGGGCCCTGGAGGACAAGGAGTCCGAGGCTTTGGAGACGGTGCGCAGGGCCGCCCTGCGCCTCCACCTGGCCCGCTCCAGCGCTTGGGTTGACCTTGCGGATCGTTGCCATGCCAAACTGAGCCGCTTGGGCATGGAGCATGCCCAGGTTATTCTTCGAAACCCTTTGGCCCTTCCTTGGTTGGTTTCCGCTTCCCCCGACCCATCGGCATCGGAAACAGGAAGTGCGGCCCTGGGAGCGGGTAGCGCATCGTGGGACGCTGATCATGAACCGGACTGGAGGAACTGGGGCCCCAGCGATGCCCTTCGGGGTATGGACCAACCCGAACTTTATTTTAGTGCCAACCCTGGCCAAGAACCCCGGACCTTATCCCAAGTCGCCAGCGGTGGAGAAAAATCCCGTTTGCTCTTGGCCCTCAAAAGCTTGGTCCGTGAAGAAGGCCATACCCATACCCGGATCTTTGACGAAATTGATG
>JBJTSS010000017.1:0-1183 GCA_046079785.1 Bacteroidota bacterium | reverse complement strand
CAAACAAGGCTGTAGCCCCATCCTCCATGGCTTGTTTTAGGGGAATCTGCCTGGACTCCACCAAGGGCAAAGCCTGCCGTACCGCACGGTTGACTTCCTCCACAATCGCATGGATTTGAGGTTCGGTAACACGACCCGTATGGGCAAAGTCAAAGCGCAATTGGTGCGGCGAAACCAAGGAACCTTTTTGCTGAACATGATTGCCCAAATGCATACGCAAGGCGGTATGCAAAAGATGGGTGGCGCTATGATGCGCACTGGTGTTCAATCGTCGTGAAGCATCCACCACCGCACGAAATGTCAGTTCCGGATTGGAAGGCCAACGATTGACGCGGTGGATCCAAACATGATTTTCTTTGAAAACATCCAAGACTTCGATGGTTTCGCCATCCGAAGATTCCAAGGACCCGGTATCCCCCACCTGCCCTCCGGATTCCGCATAAAATGGGGTTTGTTCCAAGACGACCTGGTACTGTTCGGTATCCCCACTTTGGACCATTCGTTGACGCAGAATACGGCTGGAGCATTCCAAATGATCGTATCCCACAAAGCGAGTTTCCAAAGTGGTATCACCGTCCGTCCAATTCATCCATTCCCAATCGCCGGTCACCAAACGGGTGGCTGAACGAGAACGCTCCTTTTGGACTAGCATGGCTTTATCGAATCCGGGCTGGTCCATCCCATAGCCTTTTTCGGTTAAAACCAGCGCAATCAAGTCCGGCGGGAAACCGTAGGTATCAAAAAGCTCAAAGGCGGTTTCTCCATCCATGGTCGCTCGCGGTTGTTCCGGATGTTCGGCCATCCATTGGTCCATCCGTTGCAGGCCTTTGGCCAAAGTCCGCAAAAAATTGGTCTCTTCGGCATGGAGGGTCTGCTCCATTAGGTTTTTTTCGCGAACCAGCTGCGGCAATACCCCACCAAGGCTGGATACCACCGTGTCCACCAAACGATAAAGGGTAGGGACTTCAAAACCCAAATAGGTATAGCCGTAACGTATCGCTCGACGAAGGATCCTTCGACAAACATACCCTGCCTTGGCGGACGGGCGCCTTCAGCCATTGCCAGCCCGGCATGTGGATACCGTTATGGGTTTTGAACGCTTGTGCCGTGCCGTGGTCGGTGCTTCCAGCAACTACGATACCGATGTTTTTGGACCGTTGATTCAAGAGATCGAAGCCTGTTC
>JBJTSS010000016.1:0-2566 GCA_046079785.1 Bacteroidota bacterium | reverse complement strand
GGCCTTTAGCCATGAATTGCACGCGGGTGCGCATCAAATCGCGTGCAGTTATTGCCATACGGGTGTGGAACGCGGTAAAAGTGCCACCATCCCTTCGGTGAACATCTGCATGAATTGCCACAACCAAATCAAAAAAGAGTCCCCCGAAATCAAGAAGATTTTGACTGCCTACGAGACCAATACCCCCATCGAATGGGTTAGGATTCACAACCTACCTGATTTTGGGTATTTTAACCACTACCAACACTACAAAGTGGCGGGTATTCAGTGCCAAACCTGCCATGGCCCAATCGAAAAAATGCCGGAAGTTTACCAGCATAGCCAACTCACCATGGGCTGGTGCATTAATTGCCATCGGGAAACCAAAGTCAACCTGGATAACGGATATTACCAACAGGTTCACGGCAATTCAGAAGCTTTCAAACAAGCCGTAGCTGACAAGGGTTTGACCATCGCCAATTTGGGCGGGTTGGATTGTGCCAAATGTCACTATTAACCCTGGGTTTTTTGATATCCTAGCGTCCAAAGAAACACCTCATTTAAATTCACCTACCGTGGAAAAAAAATACTGGAGAAGTCTAGAAGAATTTAACAACACCGATTCGTTTGTACAGGAAAGTTCCAAAGAATTTGCCCAAGAACTCCCTTTGGAAGATGTGTTATCGGGCAAGAGCGATTTAGCCAGCAATCGTCGTGACTTTTTGAAGTATTGCGGTTTCGGTCTTTCGGCAGCAGCCTTGGCCGCCTGTAACAAAACTCCGGTCAAAAAGGCCATACCCTTTGTGATGCATCCGGAGGAAATCTCTCCTTCCTTGCCCAATTGGTATGCCACATCCTACTTTGACGGTTTGGATTACGCTTCCATTTTGGTGAAATGCCGCGAAGGTCGTCCGATCAAGATTGAAGGGAACAATTTATCCTCCATCAACCGAGGGGGTATCAATGCCAGGGTTCAGGCTTCGGTATTGGGTTTGTACGACGAAGAAAGATTGCGTGAACCCTCCATGGATGGTCATGAGGTTAGTTGGGAAGAATGGATGGGGGAGGTCGTTCAGGACCTAAGTTCTGCTGCCCCCGGTACGGTATTGCTCCTTACTCCTTCGGTGGTTTCACCGTTGACTCGAACATTGTTGCAACAAACCTTAACACGTTTCCCTTCGTTGCGCCATGTGGTGATGGATAGCCTATCGGTTTCCGCTTTGTTGGAAGCCAACCAAATGCAATTTGGGCAAGCCGCTTTGCCAGCAATGCGATTTGACCAAGCCCAAGTCGTTGTGGGCATTGGTGCGGATTTCTTGGGCAACTGGATTTCTCCGGTTGAGTTCACCAAACAATGGTCAACACGCCGCAGGCCGACCAAAGAAAACCCACAGATGTCCAGGCATATACAATTTGAGACCCTGCTTTCATTGACGGGTTCCAATGCCGACGCGCGTTATGCTTACCGAGCATCCCAAGAGGCCCTGGTCGTGGCCAATCTCTACAATGCCGTGGCTCGATTGGCCGGAAAGTCTGCCCTGCAGGTGCCAGCCCTCGAATTAGCAGGGAATGCCATAGCGCAGACAGCCAAGGAACTATGGGCATCGCGCGGCTCTTCTCTGGTGGTCTGCGGATCCGGTGTTACCCAGGTTCAGGTCTTGGTGAATGGTATCAACGATATGTTGGGTAATTACGGCAAAACCTTGGATTGGTCCACCCCATGGCAGGCTTTTCAAGGCATTGATTCAGCGGTTGACAAGGCGCTTCAGGATCTCCAATCCGGATTGTTCAAAGTGGTCCTCGTTCAACACGTCAACCCAGTATATCAAAGTGCTCAGGGCGCAGCATGGGCCAAGGCCCTCAAAGCGGTTCGTTGTTATGGCTTTGGTTTGCGCCGAAATGAAACCCTTGCTCTTTGCCGCGGATTAGCCCCTTCGCATCATATTCTCGAAACCTGGGGGGATGCCGAGCCACGTCGTGGCCTTTACTCCTTGGTTCAGCCAGCCATTGCGCCTTTGTACAATACCAAAAGTTGGGATGAATTATTGTTAGGACTTTTGGGGCGACAAGACAAAATCTACGATGTCTTGCGAAACTCGTGGATAACCCGCGGTGCTGCATCGGGTGTTGCTTCGGATTTCTCTGCTTTTTGGCGCAAGGTTCTTCACGACGGGATTTACGAAAAACCTCAGGGTACGGCCTCCTTGGCTTCGATGCCGGTTGATTTTTCTGCCGTTTGCGCCACCCTCAAAGCCGGTGGTCTTTTGGAGCCCCGGGGCAAAGGTTTGGAATTGGTCACCTACACCAAATTAGGTCTGGGGGATGGTCAACTTGCCCATATTCCATGGCTCCAAGAAATGCCTGATCCGATCACCAAAGCCTGTTGGGATAATTACCTAATGGTTTCCATGGTAAAAGCCCAGACCCAAGGCCTAAAGGATGGGGATTTGGTGCGTCTCAAAGCGGGTGGGGTAGAACAAGAAGTCCCGATTTTGGTTCAACCGGGTTTATTTGCGGATACCATGGCCTTGGCCCGTGGCTATGGTCAGCAGCATGCCGGCAAGGCCGGAACGGGGGTTGGGGTTCA
>JBJTSS010000015.1:0-3102 GCA_046079785.1 Bacteroidota bacterium | reverse complement strand
GTCCAGGACATGGAAGCCGGGGTTCAGGAATTGGAAGCATTTCAGGAGGAACACCAACGCAAAGTCCAGGCCTGCCAGCACGAATTGCAGAACCTGCGGCCTACCGTTGCCGAAGCGGTTCGGCATTTGGATCGCAAAAGTAACGAAGCCCAACTTTTGGGAGAATTGGTCCAAAACATGGAAGGCTACCCAGAGTCTTTACGCTATTTGCGGGATCATCAGAATTGGGCACGCAGTGCTCCCTTGTTGGGGGATATCCTGCAGGTCGAAGATCGTTATCGTCCTATGATTGAGCGGGTTTTGGAACCCTACCTCAGTTACTATGTGGTTAAATCGTACGATGAAGCCCGTTCCGGAATACGCTTGCTTACCGATGCGGGCATGGGTAAAGCGTCTTTTTTTGTCATGGAAGCTTTTGGGGGGGTATCCCAATCCGGTGGACAACGAGTCCAGGCCCCGCAAGGAACCGTGGCGGCCTTGGGTTTGGTGGAGGTGCCCGAAGATTTCAAGGTCCTGGTAGAGCATTTGTTGGGGAATGTTTACCTCCAAAGCGAAGAAACCGGCGAATGGTCTTTTGCATCCTGGAAAGACCAACATCCTGGAACCCTTTTGGTGACGGCGAACGGGAATACTTTCGGTGATGGTCGTTGGTTAAGTGGGGGGTCCATGGGGCTTTTTGAGGGCAAAAAATTGGGTCGCAAGCGTAATTTGGAAACCTTACTACAAGAAATCGAAAATGACAAGGAAGCATTGCAGGTTTTGCAACAACGCTTGCAGGTTTTGCAAGAAACCGAAGTTGACTTGAGAAATTCCAGCCGCGAGAATCAACTAAACCAAAGCCGTGCGGCTTTGTTACGAAAAAGCTCCGAAGCGGCCCAGGTCCAAGCCCGACACGAACAAATGCTGCGCGCTCTACGGCAATCCAGCGACCGTAATCTTGTGATTGACGAACAAAAGGAGGGTATGTTAGCGGAATGGTCGGCCCTTCAGCCTCAAGTTGAGGCCGTTCTCGTTGAACTCCAAAATGGCAACGAGAATTTGGTAGCCATGCAAGAAGAGTGGAGTGTTCGCAAAGCAGTCTACCAAAGTGTTCGGGAAGAATACACCGGGATTACCAAACAGGAATTGCATTGGGTCAACCAAAAGGCCAACATCGAAACCCAGATGGAGTTTCGCCGTAGCCAAATGGAATTACTACAAAATCGTTTGGAACAAGCAGGTCATGCGGTCCGTGAACTGCAAGAGGAGCATACCCGCTTGGCCCAGGAATTGGAGCAAAGTGATGACCGTCGTCCAGCCTTGGTCTTGGAAGAGGCCACGGCCCAAGAAGCCATGAATCAAGCCGAAGCGGATTTTTTTGGGGCCAGGGGGGAACAAGACAGCCTCGAAGAGCATGTGCGCCAACTCCACCGTCAACGCGAGATGAACGACCAATTGCTAAACCAGCGCAAGCAACAGGTCCTCACCGTCCAAATGGAGATCAAAGCCCTTCGGGAGCGATGGGCCTTGGAATTTGATCAGGACCCCGAAATCCTGGACCGTATGGAGGCCCCGGAACGAGGGGAGCATGAATTGGCCGGCTTGGTTCAAAGCATGCGCAAGAAGATTGAGAATTTTGGCCCCGTCAACCCCATGGCCTTGGAGGCTTATGCCGAGGTTGAGCAGCGGCACGTCTTTATCACCGCCCAAAAGGCGGATTTGGTCCAAGCCCGCGAGTCCTTGTTGCAAACCATTGAGGAAATTGACTTGAAGGCGACCGAGCGTTTCTTGGAAGGATTCTCCACCATTCGAGCCCATTTTATTGAGGTCTTTCGCTCGCTGTTTACGGCAGAAGACGATTGCGATTTGATTCTTAGCCATCCGGAAATGCCCTTGGATTCGGCCATCCAAATCATGGCCAAGCCCAAAGGCAAAAAGCCACAGTCCGTCAACCAGTTGTCCGGGGGTGAGAAAACGCTGACGGTAACGGCTTTACTTTTTGCGATTTACCTCTACAAACCTGCGCCTTTTTGCATTTTTGATGAAGTTGACGCGCCTTTGGATGATGTGAATATTGATAAATTCAACCGCATGATTCGTCGATTCTCCAAAGATTCGCAGTTCATCATTGTTACCCATAACAAGAGAACGATGGAAACCACCGATTTGATGTACGGTGTTACCATGGTGGAGCAAGGGGTGAGCCGTGTTGTTCCGGTGGATTTCTCGAACCTCAACGAGTATATCCCCGCGGACCAAGCGGCCCTGACAGCTTAAATAATCCCGAGCGCACGTTCGCTTTTTCCACCGCAGCGAGTGGATGGTTTACGAAAATTTGATGTTACGATCAATACTGCGCCTCGCGATCCAAGCCGCCGCGGTATAGAGCAGGATGGCGGTGGCTGCCAAGGCCGTGGTGTTGATCCAAAGCCATTCCCCAAGGCCCAATCGCAGTGGCACGGCATCCAGGTAATACGAGCCCGGATCCAAGGTAAACCACTTGAATTGGTGTTGGCTGAACATGAGAATGCCCAGCCCGATGTTGCCGAAGAACCAGCCTCGAAGGACCATGCGCATGCCCAATTGCCAAACAACGGTAGCCAAGGGGGTTGCTCTTAAACCCAAACTTTGGAGGATTCCCAAACTGTTTTGACGTTCCAGCAACAGGATCAACAAGGCCGAAAGAAGGTTTACCCCACCAACGGTCGCCAATAAGATCAGCAAAACCAAACGATTGGTATCAAAAAAACGTAGCCATTCAAACAAGGATGGCATTTGGTCCTCGAGGGTAAGGCATTCCTGTTGCAGGGGTATGGTTTTTTCTAAGGAGGAACGAATCGGGTTCATTTCCTCAAAATTCCGAAGTTCAATTTCGAGGTGGCTGCACCATTCGGGTCCCCAACCCAGGATTTTGCGTAAGATCTCGGAGGGCACGATGGCCACCGGACGACCGAGTTCGCTTTGCATGGGCATATCAAAAATGCCCACGACCCGGAGTGAACGCATGCGGATGGGTTCTTGCATAAAGTAAACCGCCACTTTGTCACCAACTTTCAATTGGAGTTTGGAGGCCAAAACGCGAGGCAAAAGAATTTCTTGGGCATTGGGTTTGGGCCAACGAGG
>JBJTSS010000014.1:0-4117 GCA_046079785.1 Bacteroidota bacterium | reverse complement strand
GAATCGTAAAATGGATTCCAGGTTCAGATTCAGGTCAAGTCGTTGCAGGCGGAAATGGAGCCGGCCCCATGCCTAATGAATTGCATTATCCAGCAGGGATTTCTTTGAATCTAGTGGGCGACATTTTTGTGGCTGATCAATATAATCACCGGATTCAACGGTGGTCTGTAGGGCATTCTACCGGTGTAACTGTAGCGGGGGGGCAAGGCTCCGGTTCAGGTAGGAATCAGCTTTCGTATCCTTGGGATGTTTCGATTATGGGTTCAGGTTCTCTGTACATTACCGACCGAAATAATCATCGTGTGATGTTGTGGCGAAATGGAGCAACTGTGGGTCAGGTTGTTGCAGGATTCAATGGATATGGGAACAGTGCAGGACAACTAAATGACCCAACAGGAATTCGAATTGACAATCAAGGGATATTGCGAATTGCTGAAAGGGGCCGACCATGGGTTCAAGTCTTGGTCCAAGAATCCGCGACTTCCATGTTGCTAAAGACATCGGGAGCTGGTCTATATACAGCCAAAGCCTACACCAGAGAAGGGTGTTTAGTGGATGGGAATCAATGCGGTTTGCTTGTGAAGGTGACCTCTAGTTCCGGGAACCTTATTTGCGAAGGTCAGACAACCTTGTTAACAGGAGATTCTTTACCTGGTTGTACCTATCAGTGGATTAAAGACGGGGTTCATTTACCGGGTGCTACGACCCGATTCCTGATGGTGCAATTTTCAGGTTCCTATCGTTTGATGGTGAGCCACCCTAGCGGTTGCACGGCGCAATCCTGTGCTATTCCAGTTTTGGTTAATCCATCAACGTCCATTCATTCGATTGGAAATTTGTGTTTTCCGGGGTCTGTTCAGTTAAGTTCGCCTTCCTTTGTCGATACGAATGTAGTTTCAGTTCAGTGGTACAGGGGCGACGAGCAAGTCGGCCAAAACCAAATGCGATTGGATCCGATAGCAAATTTGGAAGTTAACAACTACGATTATCCTTCCGGTTTGTTTCTTGGCCGAAACGGAAAAGACCTATACTTTGCTCAACCCAATCAGCACAGGGTTATGAAGAAAAATTTGGAAACTGGTGTTGTTCAATATGTTGCTGGTCACGGTGGTGGAGGTAGCGGTCTCAACCAATTAAATTATCCGCTAGGAGTATATGCTCAAAGACAAGGAGAAATCTATGTGGCGGATCATAACAATCATCGAGTGATGCGGTACGAGGCTGGCTCTTCGAGTGGATCGGTTGTTGCTGGTGGTAATGGGGCTGGAAGTGGTTCGAATCAATTGTATGGACCTTACGGCGTATTTGTGGATCCTCAGTACCATGTTTATGTGGTGGATCATCATAACCATCGTATTCAACGATGGGCGCCAGGAGCAAGTGTTGGTGTTACCGTGGCTGGGGGTAATGGCGCTGGAAGTAATTTGAATCAGTTATACTACCCCACCAACCTAGTCATAGGAGCTGATGGGTGGATGTATATTGTTGATAAGGGAAATCACCGAGTCATAAAATGGCGTCCTGGAGAGAATAGCGGAATGGTGGTTGCAGGTGGACAAATACCGGGAGCGGGATTGAATCAACTTAGCAGTCCGCATGATATTCAGATGGACGCGGCAGGAAGTTTGTACATAACTGATCAGTCCAACCACCGTATTATGCGTTGGAGGGTTGGATCCGCCTTAGGTGAGGTTGTTGCAGGGGGTATTGGGGCTGGCGTAGCTATTTCCCAGGTGCACAATCCCCAGGGACTTGCATTGTCATTGGAAGGGAATTTGTATTTGGCGGATTACTCTAATCATAGACTTCTTCGTTATGAGCCCATGGGATTGGATACGAATACATTTACGCCAACAATGGCGGGATCGTATTATGCAAAAGTATTTTATCGTAATGGTTGCTCTACGCAAACCAACTCGATTCGCTTGGGTCAAGACACCACCCAATTTGGAAACGACCCATTTGTTGTACAAAATAATTTCTCGCAGAACAGTACGGGATGGAATACCAATCAACGGTTTAACTATTTGGGTAACCAGGCCCTTGGCCCTTTTGCTAATCAATCTTTGGTGTATTTAAATCAGAATTTTCCAACCTACGATACAGCATACATCGAGTTTGATTGGAATATTCATGATTCATGGGACAACAACGAGCCATTTTTTGTGACGGCTAATGGCCGTTTGTTTAGTACGTTCTTTTTCACGACTTGGGGGCCCTCATATTATCCGCAATTAGAGCTACTGGGACAAACCGGTACTCGCTGTTCGGGGTATCCAACAAGAAGCTACAGAGCCCGATTTGCCGTACCTCATGGTGGCGGGAATGGTGTTTCTTTCTCTATCAATCAATGGAATGCTGAGGATCCTTGCAATGAATCTTGGTCCATTGACAATTTTAAGGTAACGGCCGGTCGGAGTGTCAATCTATGTCAAGGCGATACCGTTTGGATGGGCTCCATGCCCTTGGTGAGCTCAGGCTTGCATCGCCTTAATTTAGTCAATCAGCTGGGTTGCGATTCTGTTGTTCAGGCTTATGTGCAGGTAAAGCCTAGGCCAGCCGATACAACCATTCATGTTCAGATTTGTGCTGGAGGGAGCTATTCCTTCGGTAGTTTGAACTTGAGCCAAAGTGGACGCTATACCCGGGTAACAACTTCTCATAACGGTTGTGATTCAACGATTCACCTGGAATTAATGGTTCATCCTGTTTATTTCACCCAAACGAACAGGAGTCTATGCTATGGTCAGACTTTTGGGTTCAACGGAAGTGTTTTGTCCACGAGTGGTGTTTATACGGCAATCTTAATGAGTACAACTGGTTGCGATTCTACGGCGACTCTTCATTTGACTGTTGCGAATTCAATTAATCCCACGACGTTGGTTCAAACGCTATGTATGGGCGATACCCTGAATCTGCAAGGGCAAGCCTTTTGGCAAGGTGGAAGCTATACGGTGGTTTTGACAAGTCAAACGGGGTGCGATAGTTTGGTTTATTTGGATCTGCAGGTTGCAAATCCGTCGACGACGGTGATTTACGATACGATTGCATTTGGGTCGGGGTTCTGGCTGGGGAGTCAGTTTCTCAATGCGACAGGCGTTTATTCCTTGTTGCTTAGCAATATTCAAGGCTGTGATTCTTTGGTAACTATCCATCTGATGGTATTGAACAGCCCACTTCGTGGCGTACTCCGATATCAAAATACGTACTTGACCCCCATGGCCCAGGTGATGTTAACCCTTTCGAGCGGCAACCAAGCTATTGACAGCGTTACAACAGATGGACAGGGATCATTTGATTTTGGAATTCGTCCACCGGGCAGTTACCGCTTGAGCTTTACGAATCCAAGGCCGTGGGGAGGCGTCAATGCAACCGATGCCTTGGGGATTTCCCGGCACTTTACCAATTTGCAATCATTGTCAGGCTTAAGGCGTAAGGTTGCCGATGTGAATCTAACAGCCTCGGTTAATTCCTCCGATGCATTACTTGTTTCTCGGCGTTATTCTCTCATTATTAATGATTTTAGTGCGGGGGATTTTGGTTATTCGATGGATACCTTTTCGATCGGACAGGGTGATAGTGTTTATCTTGACTTACGTTCATTGTGTTACGGTGACGTGAACGGTAGTTATAATCCTTCGGTTACAGCGCGCGCGTCATGGACGCGGATGGAGGAGGACGGGGATCAAACAACCCATTCGGGGGTTTATTTTCTTGATCTCAAGGCCAAGCGTGGAATGGATTTGGGGGCGGTATCATTGAACATTCGTTTACCTGAAGGCGTTCAGGTGGTTTCGGTTCGCTCGATGAGCAAGGTGAGCGACGAAGCGGTGGTGTACAAGCAACAGGGTAGAAGTCTGCGTTTGGCTTGGTATCACTTAATGCCTTGGCGTTTGATGAAAGGCGATGAAGTGATTCGTTTGGAGCTGAAGGGTCGTGCCGAAGGTTGGCTGGAGATGGATGAAACTGAGAGCGAATTGGCTAATTCTGACGGTGTGGCTTTGTCGGGCTTGCCGTTGACGACAGCGCGTCTGCGTTTGCAGAGTTCCAAGGCTCCGTTGGAGGCATCAATTTTCCCGAATCCTACGTCGAATCGTTCATCGTTGAACCTGTTGCT
>JBJTSS010000013.1:0-2391 GCA_046079785.1 Bacteroidota bacterium | reverse complement strand
GATGGGCACAGCCCTATCGTTCACGCCATTGGCACTGACCAATTATGATGTGACTGGTGAGGGTCGGGTGGACCCGGGCGGGGGTCAGACCCCATACCGCGTTGACGAATACTATACCGGTCGAGGTGGTTTCAATCGCTTGGCCTGGGCTTGGGGTTGGCAAATCAACCCCCGGTGGCGGGTTGGATATGCTGCTAATGCCCTGTTTGGTAAGAGTATACGGGAGTTTAGGCGGGTCTTTCCGGATTCCATCCAGGCCTTTAATGTTCGAGTACAGGACCAATGGTCGGTGTTGGATCTCTACCATCAGTTGGGTCTTCAATTTCAACCCGGCCAACCCAAGCAGGTCTGGAGGGGCACTTGGGGTCTGAGTCTGCGCTTGCCTGTGGAGGCCGCGATGAATCAAACCCTTTTGGCCGAACGCTTTACCCTCATCGCAGGGAACCCCCGGGTCCGTGATACCGTTTACAGCTCTTCCGCTGTTCCAGGTTCCATGTCCGTTCCACTCAAAGTGAGTTTGGGGTATTGGGTCGAAAAAGAAGGCAAGGCTGGAACCGGTTTGGAATTCAATTACGAGCCCTTGAGCCGTTGGAGGATCATGGGCGCGGCCGACTCCTTGCAGGACCAATGGACCCTGCGTTGGGGGGGGTATCGACTGGTTAATCCTGGAGGCGCGACATCGGGCCGTGCTTTGATTTTGCGCGCAGGATGGAGGTACAGCCCTGGCAGCCTTCGTTTACGGGATCAATCCATTCCCGAGGCAGGCCTGCACCTGGGTTTGGGGATACCGCTGAGGCGTTCTGCTAGTGTCTTGAATTTTGGATTGGAAGCGGGACGGTGGGGCACCTTAAAAAACGGCCTGTTGCGTGAAGATTTTGTGCGGTTCAACCTTTCTTTAAATCTGAACGACCGTTGGTTTATCCGTAGAGTCTACGATTAATTTCGCCCCTCAAATAATTTGATTCCCATGAAAACCACGTTATTCACCGTGTTGATGCGTTCGATGCTCTTCCTTGGAGGGGTACTGGCCTTGATTTCATCCCATCAGGTCCTGGCCCAGGTCGATTGCTCCAAAAAGTGGGGCGCGGACAGTGTGCAGACCATACAGAATATCTCCTTGTATCGGGAATTCTACAAACAAAAGAACTTTAGTGCCGCCTTGGAACCTTGGCGTTATGTTTTTGAACAAGCACCGTGTGCGCGCGAGCAGACGCACATTGACGGTATCGCTATGTTCAAAGACCGACTCAAGGCCCAAAAAGACTCCGTTCTAAGGACTCCGTTGTTGGATACCCTGTTGTTGATCTACGATGCACGCGCCAAGTTCTTTCCCAAAAGCGCTTCCAATGCCATGGGCCGTAAGGCTGTGGACATGTTGGATTTCATTCCTGGCCAAAACCAACGCATCCGCGAAGCTTTTGAGGTGGCGGTGCGCATAGGGGGTCAGGCGACCGAGCCCTTTGTTTTGGGGTACTATTTCAAAGTAGCAATCAAAGAATACAAAGGGGGCGCTTTGAATCAAGACCAAATTTTTGATCTCTACAACCAATTGGTAGGTATCGCTGATGCCAACCTGGCCAACCCATCGTTGGATTCGACCAAACGTTTGCGATTCACCGAAAATAAGGCCGCATTGGATGCCGATTTGTCGATATCGGTCATCGAAAATTGCGAGCAGATTCTCAAAAACTTTGAAGCAAAATTTGCAGCCGGGAATACCGAAAAGTCCCTTAGAGATTTGATTTATAATCAATTAAGGATCAAAAACTGCAAGGAATCTGAATTTTACGAAAAGGTGGCGATCAGTAAATTCACCGACGATCCCCAGCCGGCTCTTGGTATTGAATTAGCACGCCGATTCCACAAGAGCAATCGCAGCAAAGATGCGGATGCTTATTATCAACAGGCTCTCCAATTGGTTACCGACGATTCGGTCAAGGCCCAATACACCATGGATTATGCGGCACTCTTCAGTGAAGACAAGCAATACGATAAGGCAAGGGATTTGGCACTGCAAGCGCAGGCGCTACGCCCTACTTGGGGCAAGCCGCTGATCTTCGTCGGTAATTTGTACGCTGCCAGTTACAATGTTTGCGGTGGCGGCGGTATTGCCGCTCAGGCTGTTTATTGGGCTGCGGTCGATAAATTCAAGCAAGCCGCTCGAATTAATCCAGCTCTTCAGGCCGAATGCGATCAATTGGTCGACAAGTACAGCGGTTATTTTCCCAAAAAAGAAACCCTGTTTTTTAACAATCCTCCCTACAAAGGAGGTGATTCTTTCCGGGTTGGCTGCTGGATTCAGGAAAGCACGTCGGTTCGAACCTCGGATTAATGGCCTGCAGGGCCATCGTCTCGGGGGAAAGGAGGCGCAGGTTGGCCCTGCTGCTGGCC
>JBJTSS010000012.1:0-3161 GCA_046079785.1 Bacteroidota bacterium | reverse complement strand
CCGTGCTTTTGTCGGTGAGTTGATGCACTTGAACCGCATCCAAATACGGCAGGGCTTGACCCAACGAATCCCTTTCGAAATACGACCAATGTTTTGCAAGCACCAAACCCTCTCCTTCCAACCAGGTTTGGAGCGCAAAGGGACCCGTGCCTACCGGATGAGAACGAAAATCACGACCATAGCGAGCGGTGGCTTCGGGGGCGACTACCGAACAGTACCCCATGCTTAACAAACCCAATAACGGAGGGAAGGGCTGTCGAAGGTGGATTTCGAGGGTTAGGGAATCCACCGCTACAAAACCACTGGGGGCTAAACGGTCCCTGAAGATCCAGGCCCCTGGGCTGGCGGTAGCGGGGTCCTGCAACCTTTGGAACGAATGGACCACATCGCTCGCCCTAAGGAACCGGGTTTTGGCGGATCCAAAGCAGGGGTCGTGGTGGAAAAGAACCGAATCACGAAGGAAAAACCGGTAAAGCAGACCTTGGTCAAGGATTTCCCAACGGTGGGCCAGGGAAGGAACGGGGTTTTGGTCATCCCCCAATTCCACCAAACGGTTGTACAATAACCTTGCGGTCCAGTTACCGGCCTGGTCCCGGGCCATGGCAGGATCCAAACTTCGAATCGGGGTCTCCTGGTTGTAATGAAAGACCATGGCAGAATGCTGTTCCTGCTTGGGGCGGCAAGCCGAACCCAAGACAGCCATCCCCATGATTCCCAGGAGTCCAAGACCCAAAGAACCGCTCCAAAAACGCAGCAGGGCAAGTTTCGTCGGTGTATCTTTGGACTCCAAGACCCAAAAATACATTGCTTTCATCGCTCCCTTTACCCAGCCCTCTCAACGCCTAAGACGCCATGGAAAACGGTAAAATATGGGCTGTCGCGAACCAAAAGGGGGGAGTCGGCAAAACCACCACCGCCATTAACCTGGCCTCCGCTTTGGCGATTTTGGAGTACAAGGTACTTTTAATCGATGCCGACCCCCAAGCCAACGCGACCTCGGGATTGGGTATCGATCCCAAAACCGTCAAGGCCGGTCTGTACGAGTGTTTGGTCAACGATTTGAATGTCCCCGAAACCTGCATACCGACGTCCACCGAACGCTTGAGCATTTTGCCCTCCTCCATCGATTTGGTGGGCGCAGAAATTGAAATGATTAATCGCCCCCAGCGCGAAAGGATTTTGGAGCATGCTTTGGAAGGTATTTTGGATCGCTATGATTTTGTGATCATCGACTGTTCACCCTCCCTGGGCTTGATCACGGTGAATGCGCTAACCGCGGCCCATTCGGTGATCGTGCCGGTTCAATGCGAGTACTTTGCCCTGGAAGGGCTGGGTAAGCTCTTGAACACCATCAAGATTGTTCAAAGTCGATTTAATCCACGTTTGACGGTGGAAGGTATTTTGCTCACGATGTACGATGGACGCCTCCGTTTATCCAATCAAGTCGCCGAAGATGTTCGTAACAATTTGGGCCACATGACTTTTGAAACAATTATTCATCGCAATACCCGCTTGAGCGAAGCCCCCAGTTTTGGGGTTTCGGTCCTACACCACGACGCGGCCAGCAAAGGAGCGACCAATTATCTACACCTGGCCCGCGAAATTCTCCAAAAGAACAACTTTACCCAAATCGCTCACGAAGACCGCTATCTGGGCGACGAATAGCCATGGCATCTACCCCCCAAAAGAAAGTCTTGGGCCGCGGCCTAGACGTCCTCTTATCCGCTCAGGATCAGGAAATTCTCCAATCGGCGGTGCGCGAAGGCGTTGTGGCGGTGGACGCTATCGATGTCAATCCCTTTCAGCCCAGGGACCAATTTGATCCAGAGGCCCTTGAGGAATTAAAGAACTCCATCCAAAAACTGGGGATTATCCAACCCTTGACCCTTCGCAGAAACGGTTCCCGTTACCAATTAATCTCCGGTGAACGCCGTTTGAGGGCTGCCCGCTTGCTCAAGATGAAGGAGGTACCGGCTTATGTGATTGAAACCGACCAGCAGGGAATGATCGAAATGGCTTTGGTCGAAAATCTTCAGCGCAAGGATTTGAATCCTGTAGAGATAGGGCTTGCTCTTTTGCGGTTACAGGAGGAATGTCGCTTGAACCAAGACGAAGTCGCACAGCGGGTTGGCATGTCCCGTGCCAATGTTTCCCATTATACCCGCTTGGTCAAATTACCGCCCGAAATTCAATCGGCTCTTCGTTCAGGTCAATTGGAAATGGGGCATGGCAAGGTTTTGGCCGGAATCGGTGTTGTGGATCGGCAATTGGACGCCATGCGACGTTGCCTGGATGCTGGATGGAGTGTCCGAGCCCTGGAAGCCTACGCCCATTCCTTGCAAAGATTAGCCCCCCCATCCGTTTCCAAAGACAAGGCCACGTCCTCTGGGGTGGCCAACAACCAAGCATCGGCCTACCAGGCCGTACAAAACCGTTTGGTGCGGCATTTTGAAAGCCCTGTCCGTTTGCAGTCCACCTTATCCGGCAAAGGCGAAATTCGTATTCCTTTTTCGGGAACCGAAGACCTTAACCGACTTTTGGATTTGATTTTTGAGCGCGATTAGCCCTCTCTCATGCTTTTTGCCTTTCGTTCCTTGGCCGTGATTCTGGGTTTTGTTATGGTGTGGGGCGGTCTGTTGGCACAACCCAATCCACTCCCACAAGACAGCCTAAACGCTCAGGACTCGACATCACTGAGCATCCAGCCCCTTCCTCCCTTGCCGGATCCAGCACAGGTCACCCGCAGGGCCTTTATCCCGGGTTGGGGGCAATGGACCAACCGCGCTTACTGGAAAATTCCAGTGGTTTGGGGTGGTTTGGGGTTTATGGCTTATCAAACCAAAACAACCGCCGACCTCTATCTGAAATACCGCGATGCATACCGTTGGCGTACCGATAACGACCCAAGTACAGTCGATCCCTTTGTTGGAACTGATACCGAAGCATCCTTACTCCAAAAAAGAGATTTGTTACGACGAAGTCGGGATGCCTATTTTTTGTTAACATTGGCTGCGTACGGTCTCCAAATCCTGGATGCGCACGTGGATGCGCATTTGAAAGCCTTTGATCGTATGGATTTTTCGTTGCAGGCCCCAGCCCTCGTTCCGTCGGGAAGGGGAATGGCGCTTACCTTATCGTATCGTTTTTAGGGGTGGACCAGG
>JBJTSS010000011.1:0-1390 GCA_046079785.1 Bacteroidota bacterium | reverse complement strand
TTTTTAGGGGTGGACCAGGACCGTCTTCGTTTGTTGTTTTTGGGCCAAGGCCGTTTGGCCCAAGTGGTGGCACAGGCCGCCCAAGATAGGGGGCATCGCATTCTGGGCTTTCGGACATCCACTGCCCCATTGCAAGCGCATGACCTGAACGAGGAAGTGGATATGGTCGTGGATACGGCATTGCCTCAGGGCCTCGTCCAAAGGGCAACCCTTGTTTTGGAAAGTGGTAAGCCTTTGTTGATAGGAACCACGGGATGGTACAATCATATGCCGGAATTGCAAACCATTTGCCATCAAAATAACGGATCGGTGCTTTGGGCGTCCAATTTTGCGCCCGGTGTTCAGATTTTTCGTTCATTGGCAGCCGAGGCCGTTGCACGACTTGCCGCTCTGCCTGGTTTTCGGGTCGAACTTCACGAAACGCATCACCTAAATAAAAAAGACCAACCCAGCGGAACGGCCGTACACACGGCCATGGATTTGCTCAAGGTTCGCCCGGATTGGAAGGGATGGGTGGATGGCCATACCATTCCAAAGGAAAACCGAATGGAACCTCTTGCCTCCGCTAACTTGCCCATTTTTAGCCACCGGGACCAGGATGAAGTGGGGACCCACACGCTACGGATGACGGGTCCTTTTGAAGAAATCGAATGGACCCACCGGGCCTTGGATCGCCAAGCCTTTGGATGGGGTGCCGTGGCCGCTGCCGAATGGCTGTATCCTCGAAAGGGTTGGTTCTCGGTGGATGATTTTTACAGGGATTTTTGGTCCTCAACCAAATAAACCACCTCCGGCATGGGGTGGGGGTACGACCCCCAGGTGCCGGTAGGCCCTTTCGGTAAGCTCGCGACCCCGAGGGGTGCGCTTGAGGTACCCTTCTTGGATCAAAAAAGGTTCGTAAACCTCCTCGATGGTCCCGGCCTCTTCGCCCACCGCTGTGGCGACGGTATTTAATCCCACGGGACCGCCCGAAAATTTGTGGTAAATCGTGGACAAAATTCGGTTATCCATTTCATCCAAGCCCCGGTGATCCACTTGCAGGGCGTCCAGGGCCAAATTCGCAATGGCTTGGTTGATAATGCCCTGACCTTTGATCTGGGCGAAATCGCGGGTTCTTCGTAACAAAGCATTGGCAATACGCGGGGTGCCCCGGCTACGTCGCGCCAATTCCTGGGCTCCTCCTTCTTCGATGGGGACCCCCAGAATGCCCGAGGAGCGGGTGACAATTTGGCTGAGGAGCTGGGCATCGTAGTACTCCAAACGAGCGTTTATCCCAAAACGAGCCCTTAACGGGGAGGTAAGCAGGCCGGAACGGGTGGTGGCCCCTATTAACGTAAATTGTTGCAAAGCAATTTGAACCGAACGTGCATTGGGTCCGGTGTCAATCATG
>JBJTSS010000010.1:0-1082 GCA_046079785.1 Bacteroidota bacterium | reverse complement strand
CGCTTGGTTCTGGGCTCGGCATCCCCCCGACGCCAAGAATTGTTACAAAAGTCCGGTCTGGAATTTGTTATACGTTGTGTTCCGGTGGAGGAAATTCCCCATCCACTTTGGGAAACAACCAAGATACCTGAACATCTGGCTCGTCTCAAAGCCAGCGTTATTCCCTTGGCAGACGATGAACTGTTGCTGACCGCCGATACCTTGGTATTTCATCGGGGTCAAATTTTTGGCAAACCCCGCGATGAAGCGGATGCCATTGCCATGTTAACCCAATTGTCCGGGGATTATCACGAAGTCATTACCGGGGTTTGCCTACGAACCCACCAAAAAGAAATCGTTTGGCAATCCAGCACCCGTTTGGAATGGTTGGACTTGGATCCCCAGGAAATTCGCTGGTATGTCCAATCGTATCAGCCGCTGGACAAAGCCGGTGCCTATGGCATTCAGGACTGGATGGGTCTGCGGGCTATAAAATCCATCCAAGGCTGCCCACTCAACGTGATGGGCCTTCCCCTGCCCCTCGTTTACGAAAAATTACGTTCGGAATTTTCTACATGAAGAGGAAGGCGGAGTAGCATGCTGGTTCCGTTCTCGTCCGAAAATTCCAAATCCAGGGTACCTCCATGCAATTCGGCAATTTGCCGAGCCATGGACAAACCCAATCCCATGCCCTGGGTCCGGGTACTGAAACTGACCTCAAAAATCCTTTCCTGCAATGCCGGATCGATACCGGTACCGTAGTCACGGATACGGGTGGTTATCCATCCCATATCGCAGGTGATGCTCAAATCCAAACGTGCCCTTTGGTTGTCGGCAATCGCTTGGCTAGCGTTTTGAAAAAGATTTTGAATCACCCGTTGAAGGCGGCTTTTGTTGCCCCAGACCAAGGCTTTTTTTGAGTCCTCACTACGGGTTACCCAACGCAGCTCCATGGAAACCGCATACCACGAAACCACTTCTTCAACGGCTTCGGTCCATTCAAAAACCTCTTTGTTGGGTTCTTTTTCTTTGGCGAATTCCCGGTAAGTATCGGCTATTTCGGTCAAAAAATCACAGGTCGACCTGACGGTGCGCAGCGCGCC
>JBJTSS010000009.1:0-1888 GCA_046079785.1 Bacteroidota bacterium | reverse complement strand
GTCCCCTTCCACAAAAGAATCAAAACGATACCGTGGATTCAATTGGGATTCGACCTGGACTTTTTTGAGACCGGGGATCACAAAAGGGTTCTTGATCGTTTGCCCTAAATTAACGGGCATGGTGACCTCGGCACCGGCATGCTTGACCGATCCCCCCGGCATTTGAATCGTATAGGGTCGGGCTTCTCCGGCCTTGTTTTCCATCACCACCGCATATTCCAAACGACCGTTGGAGCCCAAGGCCCGTTTGATGGTTTTGTGGAGCAGGTTAACGTAATGTTCCTCCAACCATTCGTAAAAAAATTGGGAAGGAACCTGTATCGTCAAAACATCCCCGGACAATTTGCTGGGAATGACCGGTTCAAACCAAGTCTTATAGCTTTGAAGGCTGATATTGTCCCGAATGATTTCGAGGCATTCGGCCCATACCAGTTCTGCTGTTTTGTTTTCTTTCTCCGCCATATTTCGCTTCGTGTGATGTCGCGCAAAGGTTAAACGAATTTCTTAAATCCTGCCTCTATTTCAAAACCCTTTGGACCAAAAAAAAGGTCGAATTACCTAAATACATGAATACGAAGAGAAAATTTTGGGGATTGCCGTGTAAAAAAAAAGTGGCTAAAAAACTTGCTTTTTACAAATTGTTTCTATGATTCTGAATTTCAGTATATTAATTAAACGTTAACGATTATACTCTCGTTTAAAAGACGGACGGCCTTTTCCCCCATTCCGTGGGCCGGCATAGGCAGGTCGGTCGTTGTTCCTTCCCCCTTGATGTGCCGTGACCTTGATTGCCCTACCACGAAAACGAGCTCCATCAAAAGTGGACTTTAACTGGTCCAAAGCTTCTTGTTCGGCCTCCACGGTGGTCCAGGAGTCACCCAAAATTATTTTGCCCAAATCAGCCTTCTGCAGGCCCGAATGGTCCAATAAAAACTGCAACATGCTGGCTTTGTAAAAACCATCCCGGGTTCCCAAATTGACCTGCATCCCCGGCAACTCCTCCCGGTCCGAACGGCTACGTGCAGCAGGGGCATCCCCCGCCCCGGCACGACCCTGAAGGTCGGCATCGTTTTGGAGAGCATAATAGCGGAATAGCCGCTCAAATTCCATCCAAACCAGCTTTTGAATTAAGGTATCCCGGTCCATACCGTCCAGCATCGGTTGTAAACTTTGGAGTAGATCTCCAATACGGTCCATGCGGGGTTCAGCAGCAGCAATTTTCCCAAAGAAGTGGCGCAACTTAACTTCAGCAATGGCCGAACCCGAGGGGATGGTCCCAACCTGAAAGCGGACCTTGGCCTGCTTCTCAATTTGCTTCAAGCGAAAGGTGTCTTTGGGTCCGAGAATCACCATCGAAACACCGGCCTTGCCAGCACGCGCTGTTCGTCCACTACGGTGGGTATAGACTTCCGAGTCTTCGGGAATGGAATAATGCACAACATGGGTGATGTCTCGGACGTCAATACCTCTGGCCGCTACATCGGTAGCCACCATCAGTTGAAGTGAGCGTTCCCGAAAACGCGCCATCACCTTGTCCCGTTGGGCTTGGGAAAGATCCCCGTGCAGGGCTTCCAAATCGTAGCCCTCGCGAATCAGTTTTTCGGTTAATTCCTGGGCTTCGGCCTTGGTGCGGGTGAAAACGATCCCGTACATTTCGGGATGGGCATCGATTAGGCGCTTGAGGGCTTCGTATTTGCGGGCAAAGGGGACTTGGTAGGACCAGTGCTCCAAACGTGACGGAGCAGCCGATTCCGAATCCGAACGCAGGGTCTGGGGGTCCTTAAGGAAGCGATCCGCCATCTTTTTGATTTCGGTCGGCATCGTGGCCGAGAACAACCAGGTCCTGCGGCGGGTGGCCGCATGGGTCAGGATATAATCAAGGTCATCG
>JBJTSS010000008.1:0-1776 GCA_046079785.1 Bacteroidota bacterium | reverse complement strand
TCGTGTTGCACGGTATGCCCGAATGGTCCACCAGGGCTCGTCGACTCCAAGAAGGTATACCGTTTACCGAGGCCCAAAAGCGACCTTTGCACCAATTGGCCCAGGAATTGGGTTTGGATACACCACACGAAAACACCACCTCCCTCCGTTAATTTAATTTTTTACTTATGTTTGATTTGTTTGGAATGATGGACAAAATCGGCAAACTCAAAGAAGCCGTAGAAGATGTCCGAAATCAATGCGATCGCCTTCACATTACCCAGCGCTCCGAGAACGGGGAAGTGGAGGTCGTCTGTACTGCGAACAAAAAAATTGTGTCCATCAAAACCATGCCGAGTTACCTCCACAGCGACAACGCCTCGGCTTTGGATCAGTTGTTGGCCACCACGGTTGACGCTGCATTGCGCGAAGCCCACCGAACGCACAAAGAATTGTTCAAGAAATCAACCGAAGGACTTATTCCCAATATTCCGGGGTTGGACCTTTCCAAGTTCATGGCCTAATAGCACGCTGACATTGGAATTGATGGATACGCATCCTGCTTTGGTGCATTTTCCTTTGGGATTTGCCTTGGCATCGTGGATAGCCGAGACCCAGCGAACCTGGGTCGCTCCTTCCGGGGCCCAAACAGTATTTTGGGAGGCATTGGGTAGGGTTATGTTATGGTGGACCCTGCCGGCCCTGATGCTGGCGATTGTCAGTGGCAATTTAGCCCACGATACCCACGGTCCTCAAGGCCAAAACCCATCGGTGGGTGTTTTAGAAAACCACGAAGCCCTGGGCTATGCCTCCGCTGCTGTTTTGGTCTTGTTGGCCTTTTGGCGTTCGGTCAGAAGCCGTGCCATGTCGTTGCTGGAGCAGCGTGGCTATTGGTTGATTCTTACCCTATCCTTGGGGTTCATGTTTTGGGGCGCCTATTTGGGTGGCCGCCTGGTTTACCAACACGGGGTTGGGGTGCATCCCTCGGCTCTTTCTTCCTCGAGAATTTTTCCTCACTTTTAATTTTCTTCTATGCCTTTCTTCTCTACCCCAAAACAAAGCCCGGATTCAGGCTCCGGCCCCTCGGTGGCTCGTCCCAAATCCAAAACCCGTGAATGGCTGGAAGCGGTGGTTTTTGCAGTGGTTGTTGCCACGGTTATCCGAACCTTTGTTGTGGAGGCGTATACCATTCCTACCCCGTCCATGGAAAAAAGCTTGATGGTAGGGGATTTTTTGTTTGTTAGTAAATTGAGTTACGGGCCTCGGATGCCCATGACTTGGATTTCGTTTCCCTTTGCTCATAACACCATGCCTTTGGTGGGAGGACCATCCTACCTCGAAAAACCATCTTCGGGATATAGTCGTTTATGGGGGACAGGCAAAATCCGTAACAACGACGTGGTCGTTTTTAATT
Organism: Bacteroidota bacterium; assembly: GCA_046079785.1. GTDB lineage: Bacteria > Bacteroidota > Bacteroidia > UBA7662 > UBA7662 > SYHX01. Next base: position 383 of record JBJTSS010000008.1, on the reverse strand, counting down.
ACCCCATGGATGATGGACGACCTGTAGACAAACGTGATAACTACATTAAACGTTGCGTAGGCATACCGGGGGATACATTGCGTCTGGTGGATCGTCGCCTACGCATTAACAGTCAATGGGTTGAGGAGCCAAAGAACAGCCAGCACCGGTACCATATCCAAACGGATGGAAACGGCTTCAATCCTTTGGTTTTGCGAAAAATGGATAGCTTCTGATAGCTGCTCATTTTGCCGCTCTAAAATGACGTTTTGCGCTTCTAACCGTTCGTTCTCTTCGGCTAGTTTTGCAGCTATCAGAAGCAGTAGATGAGTTGTTTGGTTACTCGTCTATTATTCGTGTAGCAAAATTCAACAGTATATCCGAGAATCGGTTCAAGTGGCATA
>JBJTSS010000007.1:0-13519 GCA_046079785.1 Bacteroidota bacterium | reverse complement strand
CCACGCCATCGGTCCAGGTTGCGCTGTGTTGCGTCTGTGCCCAACTTACCGATACCCGGCAACAACCAAAAAGGACCAAAAACAAAAAAAAGACGGTTTTGGTCGTAGAGAGAAATAAGTTCATCGTTCCAAAGAATTAAGACGCGTTTAAATATAAGGGTTCGCTTAACAAAAGGCAACCACCCGCATGGTTTATTCGAACAAGGCCGCTTTGAAGGACTCGGTTGCTGATTCCGATTCGCTGACCCGCCTTAAGGTCCTCGGCATCCAACGCAAACTCCAAATTTTGGGTGGTTACCGAAAGTGCTTCTGGAAATGGGATCAACGAAAGCCTATCCCCGTGATGATAACATTTACTAAATAATTTAGGCGCCCTGAATGTTCGGGTATCTTCTTGCAACATACCGACGGCCATTCCTTCTGGCGCGGTAGCTAGGGCGTGGAGGTTGCCAAAAAAATGATCCGGCCCCGGGCCATTGGCCCAAATCACCTGTGCCGAACGATGCCCGTTGTCCCAGAGCCATTGAAGTGCTTTTTGGAGGTCGGTGTATTCCTGGTCCGGGGTATAAACCCAACGAACCCCATCCTGAGCGGCCTCCACGTGATGGCGAACGGCCTCTTCGGCTTGAGCATCCCCTTTTTGCAACGCCACACCCCATTGGCCACGACCCACACTGTCCATATCCCCCAAAACCACATCCACCTTGATGCCCAACGCCGTCAAGCGGTCAAAAGCGCCGTCCAAAGCCACCACCAAAGGACTCCATTCCAAGAGTTGTCCCAACAATTCGGGGCTACAAGCCAGTCCGTTGGCCACCACCAAAGCCGCTTCCTGGTCATCTCGGACCACCACATGATGACTCATGACCTTAACAAAAGGCCCAAAGCGGGCAGGTTTTCTCTTTTCATAGGGTAATTTGGGACCCTTCGTATGGTCCAAAGTTTAAACACGGGAGGGGGGTTTGGGCCAAGAATTTGATGCCTTGAAACAAACGGGGCCTCAACAAGTTACTATTTTATCTTTGCAAGCCCATGGTACCCCACAACAACCGGCCGGTTTCCGGCTTTTCGAAACTCTCCAAGGAAGCCAAAATCGAATGGCTGTGTAATCGATTTTTTGCAGAGCCTGAGGAGGCCTACCGGGTTCTTTCGGGTTACTGGCACAACGATGCGGCCATTCAAAAGTTGCACGACGAGTTTATCGAAAATACCGTAACGAACTTTTTCGTGCCCTATGGGCTGGCTCCCAACTTTGTCATCAACGAGCGAACCTACGCTGTTCCCATGGTCATCGAAGAAAGTTCCGTCGTTGCAGCGGCCTCCAAAAGTGCCGCTTTTTGGGCTGAGCGAGGGGGGTTCAAGGCCGAGATCCTGGGCACCACCAAGGTAGGGCAAGTGCATTTTTTGTGGACCGGGGATGCCAACTGGCTCCACAAGCAATTACCCGCCCTGCGCACTTTAATTCTTGACCAAACAGCCGACATCACCCAAAACATGCGACAACGGGGTGGAGGAATTGTTTCTATAGAGCTTGTGGATCGAAGTGCGCACGAACCCCATTATTTCCAGTTGGATTTTCGCTTTGAAACCGCTGATGCGATGGGGGCTAATTTTATAAACACGTTGTTGGAACAATCTTCCAAAATACTGGCTGAGTTTTTGGCAGGCGTCAACGAATTGACGGACGAAGAACGCCGCGTTCAAATTTTGATGTGTATTCTAAGTAATTACACCCCAGAGTGCAGGGTACGGTGCGAAGTGTCTTGTCCTGTAGAGCAACTCAACGATATTCCGGATCTTGCCCCGGAGCAATTTGCGCTCAAATTCCTTCGCGCCGTACGCGTTGCAGAACTGGAGCCCTACCGCGCCGTAACCCATAACAAAGGGATTATGAACGGAATAGATGCGGTTGTTTTGGCAACGGGCAATGATTTTAGGGCTGTAGAGGCCTGCGCCCACGCCTATGCTGCCCGGGATGGGCAATACCGTTCACTCACCCACGCTTCCCTCGAAAATGGTGTTTTTCGATTTTGGATAGACCTACCGTTAGCCTTGGGCACCGTAGGCGGTTTGACCGGCCTCCATCCCATGGTGAAATTTTCACATGAATTGTTAGGAAACCCGAATGCCAAAGAGTTGATGCAAATCACCGCTGCTGTTGGCTTGGCCCAAAACTTTTCGGCCCTCAAATCTTTGGTAAGCTCAGGAATCCAAAAAGGCCACATGAAAATGCACCTTTTGAACATCCTGAATGGATTGGGCGCCACCGATTCCCAAAAAGAAAAAGCCAAGGTCTATTTCAGCGACAAAGTTGTGGCGTATGCTGAAGTCAAGGCCTTTGTCGAACGCCTTCAGGGTCCCCTGGTTCCGGACCCGGGTTTGATTCTGCTTGCCCCGGATTCGACCTCCCTCGAATCCTAGCGCATGATGACGGCCGTTCTGTACCACCAACATCTTCCTGGAAAAATCCTCTTGAGCGGGGAATACTTGGTTTTGGATGGGGCGACCGCGTTGGGCTTGGTATCCCGCTTGGGTCAATCCATTACTGTCCAAAGGGCAGACGATGCCCAGCCTGGCACTTTGGAATGGACCGCCCTGGATCACAACGGAATACCCTGGCTTAGGGCCGACTTTACCTTGGAATCCGGGCAATGGCATGGTACCGGCGATTCCTTGAATCACCCCGAAAAAAAGCGTTTACTTCATTGGCTGCAAGCGGCCGAAGATTTGTCAAGTGCCGTCAAGGCCCCCGGCCAACACACCTCGACAGGCCATGACGCCTACGGACTCAGGGTCACCACCCGCTTGGATTTTCCACGTCGTTGGGGTTTGGGAAGTTCCTCCACTTTACTGGCGCTTTTGGCAGGGTGGAAGGGCGTCGATGCCCGGGAATTGTATTCCCGTGTCCAAAACGGTTCAGGGTACGATCTCGAAATTGCCCTGCAGGGTCAGAGTATCCTGTACCAAAAGGAACGCAGGGTCGTACGGGCTGTGGAGTTCCGGCCCCCTGCCGGTTCACTGCTTCGACTGGTGGACCCGGGATCCAAACAAGTTTCTTCTTTGGAGGTATCCCGATACCGAAATCTTGATCAGGAACGACGAAAAAATGCCGTTACTCGGGTTTCCCAAATTAGCGAAGCGTTGGCGGAATGCCCATCCATTCAAACCATGCTGGATTTGTTCAGCGAACACGATATTTTGCTCGAAAAAGTTTTGGGACAGCCCTGCCTTCATGCCCTCCAAGGTCATGGATTCCCCGGCCGACTCAAAAGCCTGGGTGCATGGGGTGGAGATCTTTTTTTGGCCGCTTCCGATCAACCCCAAAAAGCCCTTGAATGGCTTGATAACCAGTCGCATTGGACCTCCTACCCTTTGGAGGATATCGTTTTAGTCTCTAATCCCTGAATCCCCCTGTTCCATGGTACCAGACCATCCATCTTCCATCGCTTGGGAATGTCCATCCAACATCGCATTGGTCAAGTATTGGGGTAAATTACCGGGTCAAATTCCTGCCAATCCGTCGCTTAGTTTCACTTTGTCTTCTTGTGTTACCAAAACAAAGATCGCGTACCGTTTGGGCCAAAAACCGTCATTGAATTTCCGTTTTGAGGGAAAGCCCAAGCCCGCCTTTGAAGCCAAAATCCTAACCTATTTGGAGAGTCTCTACGAACACCTGCCCTGGCTACAGCAGGCCGCTTTGGAATTAGATTCCCATAACACATTCCCGCACAGCAGCGGTATTGCTTCCTCTGCATCGGCCATGGGGGCCTTGGCTTTGGTACTGGTTAGCGCTGATCGGGAAATCAAGGGGACGTACGATCCAGCCAAAATCGGAGAGGACCCCTTGTTTTGGAGAGAGGCTTCGGATTTGGCCCGTAGGGGTTCGGGCTCCGCTTGCCGTTCGATTTACGGAGGTTTTACGGTATGGGGGCAGCATGAAGCGGTCCAAGGCAGCGACCCCCGCTGGGCGGTACCCTTGCAGGGTCAAGAAATCCATCCTGCCCTGCGAGACATTCAGGATACGGTGATTTTGGTGGATCGTGGGGTCAAATCGGTTTCATCCAGTGTTGGTCATGGCCTGATGAACGAACATTCTTATGCCACAACCCGTTTCCAGCAGGCCTACCTGCGCGTTGGGGAACTCCAGGCCCTCCTCTTTGCCGACTCCTCGGTTCCGGACGATGAAGTTTGGTGGGCTTTCGGTGATTTGGTCGAATCCGAAGCCCTAACACTGCACGCCATGATGCTATGCTCAAGGCCATCCTACCTTCTAATGAAGCCCCAAACCCTCCAAGTCCTGGAGCTTATACGAAACTACCGAAACCAAAAGAAGGTTCCGTTGTTCTTTACCTTGGACGCAGGGGCCAATGTTCATTTGATATTCCCCGCCCACGCTCAAAACGACGCCATGGAACTCCTTGATCAGCAGATTGCTCCCCTACTCGGCGAACATTCGTACCTTTGCGATCGTTTAGGGTCTGGTCCTCGTCCCTTAATCCCGTCTTTTTAAGGTCCTTCCGTGAAATCTCCCTTCCAAAACAGCCTTTTTTATGCCAAAGTTCTTCTTTTTGGAGAATACGGCATTATGGAGGACGCGATGGGGCTTTCGATCCCTTTTCAACATTTCCAAGGCCGTTTTAAGGCAGGTCCGGCCCTAAGCCAAGACCAAAAAAACAGCAATTCAAGCCTCAAATCCTTTGCGGTTTACCTCCGGGAACTATCCCCAGCCATACCGGGTTTGGATTTGTCACGCTTGGACAAGGACCTGGAGGCTGGTTTGTCTTTTGAATCGAATATACCCCAAGGCTTTGGGGTAGGCAGTTCCGGAGCCCTGGTGGCTGCCGTCTACAAAGAGTACGGCCCCACCAAGGATCGTGCCTCCAACAGCGACCTGAACGTCGCTATTCAAGACCCGGATGCCATCCAAGAGCTTAAATCTCGCCTTGGTCGGATGGAGTCCTTCTTTCATGGCCGCTCTTCGGGCATGGACCCGCTGATTTGTTATCTAAAGATCCCCATTTTGATGGATCGGGACCGAAGTCTGGGCCAAGTGACCTTACCCCAAGAAGCACCGGATGGTCAGGGCGCCATTTTTTTGTTAAATACCGGCCAACCCGGAGAGACCCAACCCTTGGTTTCGGTCTTTCTTGAAAAGCTCAAACACGAAGGGTTTCGTCGAATGATTCGTCAAGAATTCAATCAATACAACAACGAATGCATCAAAGCTTTTCTTAGCGGAAAACCTGGACCATTGTTCAAGAATCTACGATCCCTGTCTCACCTGGTCCTGCAGCATTTTAAACCCATGATTCCCGAAAAATTCAGGCAAATCTGGCAACAAGGCATCGATAGCGGTGTGTACTACCTAAAGCTATGTGGCTCAGGCGGTGGGGGTTACTTGTTGGGTTTTACCCGGGATCTCGAACAGACCCAGCGATTGCTGGATGCTTACGAACTCCGTGTTATCCACCGGTTCTAAGCCGGTCGGTACTTACCCTGAATTGTCTTCGGGTAAGCTTCGTCTACTTCGTGGGCTAGCCTTCTTGGGGCTAATCCGATGGTACAATTTGGCAACGGTCGCCTTGGCCCAACTATTAGCTGCCGGATTTCTTTTGGACCAGTACTCCGCTTTGGGATGGCGTTTTTTGATAGACAGGGAATTGTGGCAAATTGTTGGGGGAACGGCCTTGATGCTGGCCGGCGGTTACCTGTTGAATGCGTTTTACGATCTCGAAAAGGACATGGCTAATCACCCCGTCAAAGTCATTATGGGCAGGGTCATCCGTCCCTCCCAGGCTCTCCAAGCCTGGATAGCCCTGAGTATGCTTACGGTGGTGGTTATTTGGCCTTTGGGCTGGCGTTTTCTGGCTTATTACGCCCTTTACGGTGGGGGTCTCTGGCTTTATTCCCACAAGCTCAAACGTATTCCCCTCCTGGGCAATGCATCGGCTATACTCCTCCTAATGGCCGCTTTTATGGCGTTGGTTCTCTATTATCGGGACGCTAATATTCCCACCTTGGTATTTGTATTCTATGTTGGGATATTGGAGTGGATACGGGGATTGGTCAAAGATTGCCAGAATGTCCGCGGTGATGCCATTTACGGTTACCGAACCGTACCTGTTGTCCTGGGTTTGCGCAAAACGAGAAATTTACTCTTGCTCTCTCCCCTTGGTTTTGTACCGCCACTGCTGTGGTTAACCTTGTTTGGGAAAGTCCATCCTTATTTCCCTTATCTCCTTGTAATTCAATTGATCACGGTATTTAACGCCTTGGCACTTCTTTGGAAATCCATGAATCCAAAGCGTTTGCATACCGCACAACGCCTACTCAAAATGGTCTTGTTATCGGCGATAGGCGGTCTTATGCTTTGGTAACCAAAGCTTCTTGAGCCAATTGTTGTAACATCGTGTACAGAGAATGGGCGTTGACTTTGTGTTGGTATACCAATTGAACCGTTGCCCCTTGCTGACGCAGTAACCAGGCGCTGGGGTTCTCCTGTACGGCTTGCAGCAATGCCCCAAAAACGGGCCCCTGGTAATAATCTTGCCTGCTCCCGTCGGGCAAATGGGCTTTGAAAAGGTCTTTGCGCCAAACCATTTTTTCCATACCCAAAGACCCGCCTAATAAACGTAAACGCATCAGAATAAGCAACAAAGACGCTTGTTCGGGTAGGGGCCCAAAGCGATCCATCAGGCGAGTCTCAAAGGCTTCCAAGGCCTCTTCGCTCTCCAAGTCATCCAATTCCCTGTACAAACTCAAACGCTCCGTGGTGTTGCGGACATAAAAATCAGGCAGCAAGGCCGGTGCATCGGTATCCAACAAGACGTCCGTCTTGGGAGGTTCCATGGGCTGATCTGCATACAAATCAGCATAATCGGTGGTTCGTAGTTCCCGAATCGCCTCGTCCAAAATCTTTTGAAAAAGCTCCAAACCTATTTCGGTAATAAAGCCGCTTTGTTCGGCCCCCAACATATTTCCTGCACCGCGGATATCCAAATCTCTCAAAGCTATTTGAAATCCACTTCCCAATTCCGAATGTTGCTCAATAGCTTGCAAACGACGCCGAGCCTCCTGGGTTAACGAAAAAAGAGGAGGAACAATCAAATAACAAAAAGCTTTGAGGTTGGACCGCCCAACACGACCCCTCATTTGATGCAAATCACTCAATCCAAAATTCTGGGCCTGATTTATCAGGATGGTGTTTGCGTTCGGAATATCCAATCCGGATTCAATAATGTTGGTGGCGACCAAAATATCCAATTTCCCTTCGATAAACTGTAGTAAAATTTTTTCCATCAGATCGCCAGGCATTTGTCCGTGGGCGACACCGATCCTTAGGCCAGGACACCACTGACCAATCAAATCCGCTACGCCTTCGATGCCCTGAACACGGTTATGTACAAAAAATACCTGACCGCCCCGGTCAGTCTCGTACAAAATGGCCTCTCGGACCTTGTCCTCATCAATCACCATCAATTCGGTATGAATCGGTTGTCGATTCGGGGGCGGGGTCGAAATGACACTCAAGTCCCTGGCCCCCAATAGCGAAAACTGCATGGTACGGGGTATTGGGGTAGCCGTTAAGGTTAGCGTATCCACCGAAACCTTCATGGCTTTTAGTTTTTCTTTGGTGGCAACGCCAAATTTTTGTTCTTCGTCTATAATCAGCAAACCCAAATCCTTGAACTTGATTTTGGAACCAACAATTTTGTGGGTACCGATCAAAATATCAATGCGACCCGCCTCCAAATCCTCCAAAACCGATTTGACTTCGGTAGCACTTCGAAATCGATTTAAATAATCGACGCGGACCGGCAGGCCTTGGAGACGTGAAGCAAAGGTGCGAGCATGCTGCAGAGCAAGTATGGTGGTGGGGACCAAAACCGCGGTTTGTTTCCCATCGCATGCTGCCTTAAAGGCCGCTCGAATGGCCACTTCAGTTTTTCCAAAACCTACATCACCGCAGACCAAACGATCCATGGGGTACGCCTTTTGCATATCGGCCTTAACCGCCTCAGTGGCTTTGCTTTGGTCAGGGGTGTCTTCGTACAAAAAAGAAGCTTCCAATTCGTGCTGCAAATAATTATCCGGGGGGAAAGCATGGCCCTGAGAAGCCTTTCGCCGCGCATACAATTCAATCAGGTCTTTGGCAATATCCTTGACCTGCGCTTTGGTTTTGGTCTTGAGTTTGTCCCAAGTGTCGGAACCTAGCTTGTGAATTTTAGGAGGGGTACCGTCTTTGCCAGAATAACGCGAAACCTTGTGCAAAGAGTGAATACTAACATAAAGTAAATCATCATCCCGGTAGCTTATGCGTATGGTTTCCTGCCATTGTCCGTTGACTTGAATTTTTTCCATACCCGCATATTTACCCACCCCATGATCCATATGTACCACATAATCGCCGGGCTTAAAATCCAGGATTTCCTTGAGAGTTAGCTTCTCGGAGGCTGATGTTCGGCCTCGTACTTTGTATTTGTGAAATCGTTCAAATAGCTGATGTTCTGTCCAATAAACAATCGCCCGCTCGTTATCGGTGAAACCTGCATGCAGCCCAATGGTCAAAGGAATCATCCGAAAACCGGCCTGCAAATCCTCCAAGATCTGATCCAGTCTATCCATTTGTTTGGTGTTATCACCACACAAAAACAGACGATAGCCCTGATCATACAATTCACGTCCAGTCGCTACCAATTTGTCAAATTGTTTGCGCATCATGGGCTGTTCCTCGGTCCTAAAAACCCACTCAAAAACAGGACCCTGGGAACGTGCCCTCTTTGCCCATTCTTCCTGACCCCCTTCTTTTTGCAAGTGCACCCGCTTAAAGCCCAACAACAAACCAAACCACTCCTCAGGGCTGGTCAAAAAGGCTTGCGCCTCGCTTGATGCTTTATTCCAACACCCTTCGGATGCTGCCCGAAGCATAGCCCAGTCGCCATGCCATAACACCGAGCGACTTGGAAAATACGTGATTAAGGACTGTTGACCTTGTTGCAATAAATCCGCTTGGAGGTTCGGTAAAATCACCGCCTTGTCCACTTCGTGAACGGTCAGTTGGGATTCGGGGTCAAAGGTCCTCAGGCGTTCTGCACAATCACCATAAAGTTCCAAACGATAAGGCCAATCGGAGGCGTAACTGTAGACATCCAAAATACCTCCTCGAATGGCATATTGGCCTGGTTCATAAACAAAATCCACACGTTCAAAACCCATTTCACTCATCAATTCAATCAAAAAATCCAAGTTAACGGATTCGTTTTTGTTGATTTCCAAAGTGTTACGGGCAAGGGTCGTGTTCATAACCACTTCTTCCATCAAGGCTTCCGGCCAAGTAACCAACCAATGCGGGGTTTCGTTGGTACGAAGACTCATTTGGCCCAAAACACCGGCGCGTTGCAAAACCAGGTAGGGGTCCTGCTCCCCCTCGCCAAATTTTCGTTTGTAAGATCCCGGAAAAAGAGAAACGACCGATGCTCCCAACAAACTCTCCAAATCGGAGCAAGCATAGAGGGCCTCTTCGCGATCGGGCAATATCACCACCTGCAAGCCCTGCAAGCCCGCCCGATGTGCAGCAGCGGCTATCCACCAACGCGCAGATGCGGCTAAACCTTGGGCTTGCACCCAGCCTGCCTTGGTTTGGTCCTGGGGGGATTCGTTCAGAAACAGAACACCCCCACGAACACGCTCCCATTGAGCATATTCTTCCAACAATCGTTCGGTATTCCAGTATTCTTGCTCCAAAACGCTCGCAAAACTACACCGCCTACTCTGCGAGCAATGCCTCTACCTTGTTTTGCAGCAAGGCCTTTTGGCGGTCAAAAGCTGAACCGGTCGCTGGCCCGTCAAAACCGGTATGAACATACCGAATTCGACCTGCCTGATCCAGTAAGAGGGTAGTCGGAAAGGCTTTAAGGCGAACCAGTTGAGGGATGGCGCGGCTAACCGAAACCGAATCCGGTTGCCCGGCATGAACCAAAGGATAAGGAACCCGGTAGCGGGCTTGCAATTTTTGGAGGTTTTGAACCGCTTTTTGGGGTTGATAGGTCCGCTCAAAACCAAGGCCGATGATCTGAACACCTTTGCGAGCCCATTCCGGGTAAACCGATGCAAGGTATTCGGTTTCGTCCAGGCAATTGGGGCACCAAGTCCCCAGCAATTGAACCAAGGTCACCTTGGCAGGTGGGCCGGGGCGGACCGTTTGTCCATTTTGGATATCCTTGAATTCAAACATCAGGGGGGCTTGGGCTTGTCGTAAGGTGGCCAAGCCGTAGGGATCCGGTAAGGTCGCTGTGCTGTCAAGAACCGCTGTCCACGGACGCCCTGGACCCCGTGCCGCGTAAAGCTGACCCTGCATAGAGCCATCCTTGGCCAAATGGCCTCGTATCAAATAAGCGCTGCCCCCATCCATACCGCTCATCCACAACGAATCTCCGTCCATGATCCCGCTGAGGTAGCGGTAATCCCCCGTCGAAGTCCTCAAGGTACCGCTAATTTCAGGGCCCCTTTGGGTCAAAGGCATCAGAGCTGGGGTACCAGGTCCCAAATCCACCTTCCATTGACCGCCCACTTCGGCCGGTAATCCCGCCGTGCGGGATGCAAACTTGTATTGCCCCCCTCTGCAGGCCGACCAAGGCATTTTGATCGCGGTATCGTTTTTGGTTTTGATCCAAAAACCTTTAAGTGTATCCCCCAATGCACTCACCGAGGCCACCAAAACGGATTCATAGACCGGAAAGGCCCAGTACAAACTATCACCCCGGACCTCGGCTGTCGATTCCACCCACGTATCGCCATCCAACAAGCGAGCCCGAAAAAGGCGATCCGAGGGCTTTTCCTTGTTGGGTCCGGCCTGCCTTTCTAGACGGAACAAAAAAGGCAAATCCCCCCCTTCGGTTGCCAGAATACCCCGCCAATCACCCTCTTGAAGCCGGTAACAAGCTTCCAGGTCAATACCCCATCGGCAAGAAAACGCGCCTAAAAGGAATACAAAAAGGAGCCAAGGCCTGGGTTTCAAAAATTGGGTCATCATCGGTGGGTTTGTTAACGAAAACAAAAATGCGTGCAATTCGGCCTTTCGCTGTTTGTTTTTTTGCAAGGCTTTACGGTTCGTATGCTCTACCCCATTTCATCACCCCACCATAGCCCTCTGGAAAGCCAGCCCACCCGTTCTGGCCATCCCCGCGATCTCCGTATCGCTGATTTCCATTATGAATTGCCCCAGGACCGTATTGCCATGTACCCCACCAACCAAAGGGAAGAGGCGCGGATGCTGGAATATCGTGGTGGTGTCCTGCGAGACCGAACCTTTTCTGAATTAGCCGATGGCCTTCCCCCTGGAGTTCATTTGGTCTTGAACAATACCCGGGTTGTACCGGCCCGGCTTCGTTGGCCCCTGCCCAACGGTTCCCTGGTGGAATTTTTGCTCTTGGAACCCGAATGGTCAAATCCTGGAGGCGAGGGAGTTGCCTGGTGGTGCATGATAGGAAATAACCGAGCATGGAAAACCGGGATCTTGGATTTGGATTTACCCGGTGGTCATTTGCGTATCGTTAGGGGCTCAAGTCGGGATGGACAATGGCTGGTCAACCTGGCATGGGAACCCCAGCCTGGGAAAGACTCCAACGAACCCCAGACCCTCGAAGAATTGTTGGACCTGGTAGGGGAGGTGCCGTTGCCCCCTTACTTGCAACGCAAAAGCGAAGAACTGGATCGTGAGCGTTACCAAACAACCTACGCCCGTGAGCGCGGTGCTGTCGCAGCACCTACCGCAGGTTTACATCTAACACCTTCGTTGTTGGAACAAATTTTACATCGAGGAGGTAAAACAACCGAAGTAACCCTGCATGTTGGTGCAGGCACTTTTCAACCCGTCAAAGCATCGCAAATGGCGGAACACGGGATGCATACCGAACGAATCTCCATACGGGTAGAAGCCTTAAAGGCGCTTTGTTCGAGCCAAGCACCCGTTTATGCGGTTGGGACTACCTCTTTGCGGCTACTCGAAAGTCTGTACTGGGCCGCGGTCCACCTCAACAACCCTTCGTTTGACGCCTCATCCATCGCTGGTTTAGGCCACCTGCCCAGGGTAGAACAATGGGATCCCTATGTCTTGGATGACAAGGGATTGTCTTCCAAAGAAGCCTTGGAAATTCTGCTTGAATGGGCTCACAAAAATCAATGTTCCGAATTAAGTGGCCGAACAGGTCTTTTGATTGCCCCACCTTACCGTGCCCGTATGGTCCAGGGTTTAATGACCAATTTTCATCAACCCCAAAGCACTCTTTTGCTTTTGGTTGCCGCCCTGGTCGGCGAAGATTGGCGCAAAATTTACCAACACGCCTTGGATCAAGGCTATCGTTTTTTGAGTTATGGTGACGGATCGCTCTTGCATCTTTGATTGGTGTTACCATGAGGCCTTAGGTGCCGATTCGATTGGTTCCCGGCGGGAAAAATCGGGCGCCTTGGCGGGCCTTCGGGTTTTGGAAACGGCCACCGTTTTGGCGGGCCCGGCAGTCGGCATGTTTTTGGCTGAGTGTGGGGCCAGCGTCCTCAAGTTGGAGCCCTTAACGGGTGATGTTACACGCCATTGGACCTTGGCCCACGAGGTCCCCACCCAAGGGCAGTCGGCCTACTTTTGTTCGGTCAACTGGGGCAAAGCAAGCCTACTTAGTGCCCTCAATCGCCCAGAGGAAAGGAGCGTGCTCCACCGCTTGATCTCCGAGGCCGATATACTCATCACCAACAACCTGCCCCGTCAAGAAAAAGAACTGGGCTTGGATTGGCCAACGCTACATTCCATAAACCCCAGGCTCCTGGTCGGGCGAATTAACGGATATGGGGGAGAATCATCCCGCCCGGGTTACGATTCCCTGGTCCAGGCCGAAAGTGGTTATGTTTCCATGAACGGCCCTTTAGGAGGCCCTGGACACAAAATGCCTGTGGCGCTTATGGATGTTTTGGCCGCCCATCAACTCAAGGAAGGATTGCTCTTGGGCTTGCTTCAACGGGCAAGCGATGGCCAAGGGCGAGAGGTACGGGTTTCCTTGCTGGATGCTGGCCTGGCCTCCCTGAGTAACCAAGCCACCAATTGGTGGATGGGCGGGGTCGAAGCGGTACCCATGGGCTCCGAACATCCCAACATTGTTCCCTACGGATCAACGTTTTCTTGCCGCGATGGGCTGTGGTTAACCTTGGCCGTCGGCAATAACACCCAATTTGAGGCCGCATGTGCTACCCTGAACGTGTTGCCCCAACCCCAATGGTCTAGCCCTGCAGGTCGCCTGCAAGACAAAACCAACCTTTTGGCTCTTCTTCAAAACCGATTTGCCTTGAATGATCGCGCCCATTGGCTCCAAGCCTTGGAGACCAACCGGGTTCCTGCAGCACCGGTCCATAGCCTCTCCGAGGCTCTGGCTCTCCCGGCCGCCCTTCGTTTGAAACTCTCCGAAGGAGGTTTAAGCGGCCTACGCACCGCGGTTTTTGAGGGGGTTAACGGTAACCCTTGGCCGCTGACCCC
>JBJTSS010000006.1:0-4759 GCA_046079785.1 Bacteroidota bacterium | reverse complement strand
CCGAATAGCAGCCGCTTAATCAAAAGGGGATTTCCAAAAGGGTCAAAGAGCTTCATTCGGGGGAATTTTGGAACTTATTCACACGACCAAATTAGTATACAATTACCTTATCAGGTCAGAATTTCATGTTCTATTTACATTGGGAAACGAATTTAGGCCCAATTAAGGCCCAAAACGATGGAAAAACGCACGATTGACTTGCTGGTTTTGTCCGATCTCCATCTAGGAACCTACGGTTGCCACGGCAAAGAACTCCTGCGCTATTTGGACGAAGTTCAGCCGGGCACCGTCGTCCTAAACGGAGATATCGTGGACATTTGGCAGTTCAAAAAACGCTATTGGCCGGCCTCCCACATGCAAGTTATCCGTAAATTGTTAAAATTTGCCGAGCAAGGGATCTCGGTCTATTACTTGACCGGAAATCACGACGAAATGTTACGAAAATTCAGCGATTACCGCTTGGGGAATTTGTACCTGCGTGATAAATTAGTCTTGGAAATCGATGGCCGGAAAGCCTGGTTTTTTCATGGCGATGTTTTTGATGTAAGTATGCAGTATTCCAAATGGCTGGCAAGGTTGGGCGGTCACGGTTACGACCTTCTCATTGTCCTCAATCGTTTTGTAAATCTGGTCCTGGAAAAATTGGGTCGTGAAAAAATTAGCCTCTCCAAACGAATCAAGGACGGCGTCAAAACGGCAGTTAGTTTTATCTCCGATTTTGAACAAATAGCCGCTGACTTAGCCATCGAAAGAGGCTACGACTACGTTGTTTGTGGGCATATTCACCAACCGGTTATCAAAACCATGAAATCCTCCAAAAGTCCCGCTCCGGGAGAAGAAGCGCCAACGGTCACCTACCTCAATTCAGGGGATTGGATCGAGAATTTGACCGCCTTGGAATACCAATTGGGGCAATGGACCTTGCATCGCTACGCCGCCAAATTGGAAACAGTCCAACCCCAACATCTCCCCATCCAAGAGGAGGCGCCCATGACCACCATACCCAACGCGGTACCCCATCCCTTGTTGGAAGAGATTTTCTCACTCGCTACGGTATCGGCAAGAAGCCCTCTGAGTACCCCTTGAGCAAAACTCGAATACTATACGCCGTTCAGGGAACGGGCAACGGCCACCTCAGCCGTGCCGGCGCAATTCTCCCTGCGCTCCAAAAACGCGGTGAAGTGGATTTGTTGGTGTCGGGCAGGGATGTTCAAGTTTCGGTGGATTTTCCGGTTCGCTACCGATTTAACGGCGCCGGTTTCGTCTTTGGCCAAAAAGGGGGGATCGACTGGTCCCAAACCTTTGGTATTCAAAATCCAGTAGCCTTCCTGCGCGATGCCACCTCCTTGCCCTTGGACCAATACGATTTGGTTATCAATGATTTTGAGCCGGTCTCTGCGTGGGCAGCTCGTCAAAAGGGATTTAAACGGATGGTTTCTCTTAGCCATCAGGCCTCGTTTTTGTCCAACAAGGCGCCTCGACCACCACGACAAGGTTGGATGCCGGAAGCGTGGGTTGCCGAAAAACTCTTCCGGCATTATGCCCCTTGCCCCAAAGTCATAGGGCTACACTTTGAGCCTTACGATGATTTTATCCAAACCCCGGTCATTCGACAAGGGATACGCAGACTTCAACCGACCCTTCAAAGCGGTGAACTCTTGGTTTATTTGCCCGCTTATCGGGATGACTTGCTTGTTAATTTCTTGCAAAGCGTGGATGAACATCGTTCCTGGGTCATCTTTAGCAAACGCCAAAAAGAAACCCGCCAAATCGGGAAGGTGACGGTACATCCCGCAGGAGATGCCCTCTTTTGTCAGCACTTGGAACATGCCGAAGGTGTGCTCTGTGGGGCGGGATTTGAAGCACCCGCGGAGGCCTTGTTTTTGGGCAAAAAGCTTTGGGTCATTCCCATGAAGCTGCAGCACGAACAAGCATGCAATGCCGAAGCCCTGCGGCGAATGGGGGTCCCCACCTCGTCTAGCCTGGATCCTTCTTGCCTTGATGCCCTCAGGGCCTGGCTGCAAAGCGAAAACCCAGAGCCCAGGCCATGGCCGGACCATACCGAGGCTCTTTTGGACATTTGCTTTGACAAAGTGAGTCAAAATGGATTTTTTTGAGGGGAATTCTTCGTAATTCTTAAATTTGTAGGGGTTTTTGTAGGGGGTCATGGGACGTGGAACAGATGGAGTTTAGCTCAATTTTGTTTTGTTATCTGTCAAAAGTTTTGGGTAACCCGAAATCCACCCATGAAATATCGCTTGTACCTGGAAGCATCTCGCTTAGCCCAATTTGAATCCTACAAAACCAGCATTGTTTCGTCCAAAACTCAGATTAAACCCGTTTGGTTGCAATGGTTGTGGCAGCACCGAAGTGGAGGCGCCATGGCCAATATTCCGCTGGACCAATTGGGAGACGGAAAAAACCAGCCCCTTTTGCCGATCATCGTTCTTTACGAATCCTCCAAACCCCAAGAAAACGAACGTGCTCCGATACCCCATGGGCACCTGTTGATTTTGGAGTGGACGGGCAAAGGCTCAGGCAAAACCTTACGGATACGCCACAAAAGCATGGACCAAACATGGCCAAGCACCTCGGACCCTGCCGATCTGCTCAAAGCCATACGTCAAAGCCTGCGGCATTGCAGCCATGCCGTCAAAAGCATCAAGAGATCCCAAAGGATGCGGATCGCCCGTTTGACCGAAGAACAAATCGTAACCCAGTTTTGCCGCTTGGTCGAAACGCATTTTGCCGACTCCCGTTGCAGTATTCCCCAATTAGCCAATCTGTGCGGTATCAACAACGTGCGATTGCAACAAATTTGCCAAGAACATTTGAATCTAGGCCCAAAAGCTTACCTTATACAGTACCGAATCAACAAAGCTTGCGAATTGATCAAGAATTGGCCCGATAACCGACGCTGTATGATGTCCAAGATTGCTGAACAAACCGGTTTTGCATCGCCCTCCTATTTTGCCGCCCTGTTCATGGCCCAAAAAGGCCAAACCCCCACCGAATTCCGGCATCTCCATCTCCAAAAGAGCCGCTAACGTTCTTAGCGGACCTGGTCCCCGGGAGCGGTGCCCTCGCCTAGTGGGCCAACCAAGGCCAACTTTCCTTGGCTGTTCTCGGCCAAAAGCAACATCCCTTGGGATTCAATGCCTCGGATTTTTCGAGGCGCCAAATTGGTCAACATCAGAACTTGACGACCCACCAAATCACCGGGGACAAAGTGCTGGGCTATTCCAGAAACCACCGTTCGTTGTTCGCTTCCCAAATCCACCCGGATTTCCAAAACCTTGTCCGCTCCGGGCACCGGCTTGGCTTCCAAAATTTGGACTAAGCGTAAATCCATAGCCGAAAAATCCTCAAACCGAACCGTCATCGGTTCCGCAACGGGTTTTTGTGATTCGCTTTTGCCCAAATCGGCGGCGGCGGAAGCCTGGTCGGCGGAAGAAGCCTGGTCGGCGGAAGAAGCCTGGTTAGCAGTAGAAACAGCGTGGTTTTCCATGGTTTGGAGTTGTTGTAAGCGCTCCTGGACGGTAGCGTCTTCTATTGGGGTAAAAAGCAGGGTTGGAGAGGCCAACAGATGACCCTCCTTGAGGTAGGCACCCCAATTCAGTCCCAACCACCACGATTGGCGTTCGTAATCCGAAGGGGACCAATTCAATTGGTTCGCTAGTCGCTGCGCGCCATGAGGCAAAAACGGTTCCAAAGCAATGCATAACTCGGCGGCCACCTCGGCGCCATAACGGAGAACCTTCAAGGCCGAAGCGGGGTCGGATTTAAGAAGCTTCCAAGGTTCGGTTTCGGCCAAATAACGATTTCCCAAGCGGGCCATATGGATGACCCCCGCCAAAGCCTCCCTCAGCCTGAACTGCTCCATGGCCAATCGAATCTCCGTTCGGCATTGGTCCAAAGCCTCCATCAAGGTCCTTTCGGCCTTGGCAAGCCCGGATGCCGGGTCCGAATCCAATGCACCGCATCTCCCCTCGTTGAGTTTGTGGGTGAGAACCACAACGCGATTGACGAAATTACCGAGAATAGCAACCAATTCAGAATTCACTCGCAATTGAAAATCTTGCCACGAAAAATCAGCATCCTTGGTTTCCGGCAAATTGGCCAACAACGTATACCTCAATTCGTCTTCACGTCCCGGCATTTGTTCCAGGTATTCGTGGAGCCAAACAGCCCAACCCCGGGAGGTAGAAATTTTGCGACCTTGCAGGTTTAGAAACTCATTTGCAGGAACCTGCCAAGGCAAAACAAATGACCCATGGGCCGCTAACATCATAGGAAAAATCAAGGTATGAAAAACGATGTTGTCCTTGCCGATAAAATGAACCAAGCGGGTTTCGGGGTCTTTCCAATAATCTTCCCATCGGTTGGCTTCACCCTTTTGCTCAAAATACTCTCTCGTCGCCGAAATATATCCGATGGGGGCGTCAAACCAAACGTAAAGAACCTTACCTTCAGCTCCTTGCAAAGGCACAGGCACGCCCCAATCCAAATCTCTGGTCATACTTCGGGGTTGCAAACCCTGCTGAACCCAAGACATAAATTGTCCCCTGACATTGGATTTCCAGCCCTGAATTCGTTCGGTGTATTGAGCGAATGTTGGTTGTTGTAACAATTCATCCATGGGCAAAAACCAGTTGTTGGTTTCGCGCAATTCGGGTTCAGTTCCACTCAGCACAGAACGAGGTTGAATCAATTCGTCCGGGCTAAGGGAGGTTCCGCATTTTTCGCATTGATCACCGTA
>JBJTSS010000005.1:0-1906 GCA_046079785.1 Bacteroidota bacterium | reverse complement strand
TGTTCATAATGGGTCCATTCAAGTCGTTGCTGGAGGAAACGGTAGAGGCTCTGCATTGAACCAACTTAATCGACCAGTCATGGTGTATGTAGATGAATTTGGTTGGGTCTATGTCAGCGATATGGAAAATCACAGGGTTGTGAAGTGGGCTCAAGGTGGAACAACGGGTCAAATTGTAGCTGGTGGTAATGGTGCCGGTTCGATGTTAAATCAACTTCATCATCCTCATGGAATTGCCCTGGATGCTTACGGGGCTCTCATTGTCGTTGATCATTCTAATCACCGGGTCATGCGATGGGCTAACGGGTCGACTCAAGGAATAATCATTGCGGGCGGTCAAGGCGCTGGAAGTCAATCTAACCAATTGAATGGCCCTGCCGGACTTACGATTGGTTATGATGGCACTCTTTATATAGCCGATTATTATAACAACAGAATTCAAGCATGGCCAACGGGATCCGTAACTGGTTCGAGTGTGGCTTCGGGGAATCGGCCGTGGGGATTGGCAATAGACGCTTCTGCCACCCTTTATTTTACCTCAAGGGCCAGCAACCAAGTCATGCAATGGCGAAAAGGAGCCCGAACCGGTAGAGTTATTGTTGGGTACAATGGTGCAAGTCATGTGGTTGGTTCGTTGAATGATCCTACGGGTCTATGCGTTGATTCAAAGGGGGGGATTTGCGTTGCTGAAAGGGGCTACGGAAGTATTCATTATGTCAAGCCGGAGAACTTGATCGGAAAGCCTTACCAGGCCTTATCAGCGGGAACTTACACGGCAAAAATCTATACCTACGGTGGTTGCATGGTAGATGTAGCAGGAAGCATGAACTTTGTTCCTCAAGCCATAGTGACCTCGAATTTGAATGGTCAATCATGTGGTGATACGTTGATGCTTCATACGAATCAGCAAATCGGATTAACGTACCAATGGCAAAAAGATGGCGTGGATTTACTTGGAGATTCCGGTTTGGAATTTAGGACGATTACTCCTGGATCCTATCGATTGAAGGTAGTAAATCAAGCCAATTGTATTACATATTCAAATGACTTTCAACTAAAGTCCAAACCAGAATTTAGGATCAATTCAGTTGCGAATTGTCCAAATGATACCTCTGGAGTACACCTAGGTTTATCAAGCCTTGACTCTAATTTATCTGCTATCGTATGGTTCAAAAATGGCATACCTTTTGATTTGCAAGAACCTAAGTTTAGTAGTGCCTTACAACAATTGAATCAAGTTCAGACTTCTTACCATCCATGGTGGGGGTGGAATTCGAACCTAAATTCACCACATGGCATTCATGTAGATCGTGAAGGGAATGTTTATGTTGCAGATACTGAATTTGATCGAATTGTCAAGTGGCTTTCAAGCGGTGGACAAGGAATTATTGTTGCAGGAGGCAATGGCCGTGGTAGTGGTAATACTCAGCTGGATAGACCATTAAGTGTTTTTGTGGACGAAAGAGGCTGGATCTATGCTAGTGATCAGGGAAACCATAGAGTTAGTCGGTGGATTCCTGGCCAAGGTTTTGGTACCGTCGTTGCAGGTGGTCGAGGTAACGGGAACAATTTAAATCAACTATCGAACCCCCATGGAATTTGGGTTAACCAAACGGGTGATCTTTTTGTATCTGACCACGGGAATCATCGAATCGTAAAATGGATTCCAGGTTCAGATTCAGGTCAAGTCGTTGCAGGTGGAAATGGAGCCGGCCCCATGCCTAATCAATTGCATTATCCAGCAGGGATTTCTTTGAATCTGGAGGGCGACATTTTTGTGGCTGATCGATATAATCACCGGATTCAACGGTGGTCTGTAGGGCATTCTTCCGGTGTAACTGTAGCGGGGGGTCAAGGTTCAGGTTCAGGTAGGAATCAGCTTTCGTATCCTTGGGATGTTTCGATT
>JBJTSS010000004.1:0-1404 GCA_046079785.1 Bacteroidota bacterium | reverse complement strand
TCCAAGAGGTGCTCGGCAACGGGTTGAACCGTCGGCTTCGCTGAACCCTCCGGAGTTCCCATATAGTCCCATAAATCCTCAACATGGCCCTGCAAATAGGCCGAGTCTACCGCTGTATTGGGGCGGTACCAGGTTTCGGGGTGTTGTTGACCGGTGACCAGAATCGCCAAGTGTTCTTGTTCCGTCGCAGGTTGACCCGGAGCATTGGAGGTATAAACTCTCCCAAATTCGTAACATTGAACATCGTTTTGACGGCGATTCAAGTTGTAAGCCAGATGTTTGAGACCACTCAAGACCAGGGACGGACGCATAAGGGGAATTTGCTCGTTCACCGGTCCCAAAACCCGAACACCCCGTGCAAGGTCCGGCTCGATGGCCTGAAATTCGGCCGTAGAGACCAAGGAAAGACCAACAAATTCGTTGAAACCCCGAGCGCTGAGCCATTGGGCTATTTTCTCTTGGGTTGCTGGTTGTGCGGAAGGGGTGGGGTAGGGGTTTCGGTACCGGTGTTGATCCGGTATAGGAATACGATCGTAACCGTATACCCGCAATACTTCTTCGATGATATCGACGGCCCTTCGGACATCCCTGCGGTAATACGGTGGGGTCACTAACCAGGAGTCGGACAGGGTTTGGACCTCAAAATCCAAGGCCTTGAGTATCCGAACGGTTTCCTCTTCGGGCACCTCACAACCGGCCACTTGTTGAATTTTGTGAGCACTAAGCGGAACGGCTTGGGTGGTCAGTTCCAATCCGGTCCAAAGCTGCATGGCATGGGGGATTGCACCGCCGGCACTGTCCAGAATAAGGGTAGCCGCCCACTCCAAGGCCAAAGGCACCAGGTTGGGATCGGTTCCTCGTTCAAATCGGTATGACGCTTCGCTTCGTAGGCCCAACGAGCGTGCCGATGCCCGGATCACGGTAGGATCAAAGCAGGCGCATTCCAAATAGATATCGGTGGTCTCAGGGTGGATTGAATCTCCTGCACCACCCATAACCCCGGCAAGGCCAACGGCTTTGACCCCGTCTTCGATGACCAAATGTTGGGGGTTAAGGGTATAATCTTTTTGGTCCAGCAAACGAATGACCTCACCGGAAATCGCTCGGCGTACTCCCAGGCGGTCACCCTCCAAAAAGGAGCGATCGTAGGCATGTAGTGGTTGGCCCAGTTCGAATTGAACCCAATTGGTAATATCGACGACGTTGTTAATGGGTTTGTGACCCAAGGAAAGCAGGGCTTTTTGGAGCCAAGGCGGTGATGGCGCAATACGGACCCCTTCGATGGACAAGCCGGCAAGTCGCGGACAATCGTTGCTGCTTTGGACCTGCAAGGTCATGGGTTGGTAGTGGGCCTGGTCTTTGCGGTAAGGAAGAAGGGGTTGACCCTCGCGGTCCAACGGTGAA
>JBJTSS010000003.1:0-8052 GCA_046079785.1 Bacteroidota bacterium | reverse complement strand
CGGCCCTGCGTTGGATGACCCAATTTAACTGCCCGGGTTACCGGCCCGAATTGGGCATGTGGACCCTGAGCACACCCGGCGAAGGTGGACGTGTCGGGGCTTACCCTTGGGCTGACTTGTTGGCGGGCATACAGGTACGTCAAACCCTGATCTTCCTCCGTTGGGAACATGCCAACCTGGGATGGCCAGCAAGCGTTGGTCAATGGGTACCTGGTTATACCCTTGGTGATCGGCGATTACGGCTGGGAATCGATTGGAAATTTTGGGACTAAATCTCGAAGCCCCCGGTTCTTATTCCTCTACGTTTTTTGTTTCTTTTTGCGGGCTGCTGGAAACAGTATATTGTTGAGAATAAGCCGATACCCCGGAGAATTGGGGTACATGCTTAATTCGGTGGGGGGTTCGCCGACTAGGTGTTGGTAATCTTCGGGGTCATGACCTCCGTAAAAAGTCCATGTTCCTTTGCCAAAATTTCCGTGGATATAGCGGGCCTCGTTGAGGGCCTTGGATTCCCCCATCACCAGGACTTCGGGTTTAATGAGATCTTTGTTGAAGGCCGTCGTTTGACCCATAAACCCTTTGATGAGTCGGGTATGGTTTTGGCAAAGCATGGTTGGAACCACATCCCATTTGGCAGAAAAATCAAAGAGTGTAAAAAAATCTTCGGTTTCAGGAACCATACCCCGCGTTGTGGTCACGTCAATATCCGAAAACTCGTATTCCAAGGGATTGGGCGTTAGGGTAAAGCCCCTAAAGGCAAAGCAGGCGTCATCGTTCAATTTATCCTGGGCTTGGGGGTCGGCAGGGTCTCCGTCATACATGGATTCACAAACATCAACCCCCAAAGCTGCCAAGGCAATATCGTAGGAGTCGGTCGCAGAACACATCGCAAACAAAAATCCCCCACCGGCTACAAATTCCCGAATTCGTTGGGCAACGGCAGATTTGAGTGCAGATACCTTGGCGAACCCCCTACTCTGGGCTAGGCGCTCGGCCTCGGCAACTTCGGCCTGGTACCAGGCAGTATTGCGATATGCAAAGTAGAAGCGTCCATATTGACCTGCAAAATCTTCATGATGCAGGTGCAACCAATCGTACATCGGCAATTTTCCATCCAGAACCTGGGGGTCATACACCTTGTCGTAAGGGATTTCGGCATAAGTCAGGGCCATGGTGACGGCATCGTCCCAAGGCTGCTTGGTCGGTGGGGTATAAACCGCTATGCGAGGGGCTTTTTCGAGCTTGACAATTTCCATATTGACCGCAGGATCGGCCATTTCTTCCATCAAAGCGGCGTAGGTATTCTCGGCAAGGATCTCGTAGGTCACCCCTCGAAGCCGACATTCTGCTTCCAAGGCCTGTATTTGGGGCATCGCAAAACTCCCACCCCGATAATTGAGCAGCCATTGGGAATCCATACCCCGGCTGATGGACCAATACGCGATGCCGTAGGCCTTGAGATGATCCCGTTGGTTTTGGTCCATGGGTATAAGCAGGCGGGCCGCATGGGCCGGTAGACCTGATACCCATAACAACAGAAGAGTCAAAGCGTACAATCGCCATTTCATAGGTTCCTGCTTGTTTATTTACCCTCTCCTCGGAGGATGATGAGAAAGGTATAAATTAAAATCTTAAAATCGACCAAAAGAGATCGGTTTTCGACATAAACCAAGTCATAACGCAAACGTTGAATCATTTGTTCAACATTTTCGGCGTATCCGTAACGAACCTGACCCCAGGACGTTAGTCCGGGTTTGATGCGTAACAAATGACGATAATGCGGTGCCCGTTGGACAATTTGGTCAATGTAGAATTTTCGTTCAGGTCGGGGTCCGACCAGCGACATGTCCCCAATCAGTACATTCCAGAATTGGGGCAACTCATCCAAACGCCATTTGCGCATCACCTTGCCCCAGGGGGTAATTCGGGGATCATCCACCGAAGAAAGTTGGGGCCCGTCTTTTTCGGCGTATTCCCTCATGGAACGAAATTTGAGAATCCAAAACCGACGCCCCTTGAGCCCGATGCGTTCCTGCCGGTACAGCAAAGGCCCGGGGGAATCCAAGCGAACACGCACCATGCAATAGACCATGAGGGGCGAGAGCAGCAACAAGGCAACAAGAGCTAAACCCTTGTCTATTAATACTTTAAGCGCCGTTTGCCAAGCAGGCATGACCTCCGGACGGACTTCGATGAGCACGGCTCCCAGAATTTGTTGCATTTTGACCTTACCTAACAACAGATCGTACATTGCCGGAACCATTTTGAGAATCACCGGCTCACTGCGCAGAGCCTGAAGAACCCCTGTCAGGTGTTCCCGGTCATCGGGCTCTGCGGCCAACAGAACCTCCTCGACTTCCAGGCGCTGAACCAAGTCGGGTACCGAATCCGCCCCACCCAAACAGGGCAAGGTGGGTAACTCTGGAAAATTGGTCGAAACCAGATAATCTTTACGATGGCCGTTGAGCACGACAAAGCCCAGGATATCATTGGCCTTGGGGGCGCCGGGGTTTTGATGCAATTCTTCGTAGAGTTGCAAGGCCTCCGGTCCAGACCCAACAAGCAAGGTTTTGAAACGGATTTGACCCGAACGCAGCCGATACGAAAGACGGGTGAGCATCGCCAAGCGTACCGGCAAACCCAGGCCCAAATGCCAACCCAAAAAGATGGTCAAGGTGAGCAAAGTATCCTCGTGGTTGGACGCGCTTTGGTCCAGCAAAACCGCAAAAAACAAAACTACCGTGCCCAACAAGACCGTCAAGAGGTAACGACCGGTTTCGTTCAGCCGGGATTTGCGGTAGATATCCTGGTACGATCCGGCCAATGCATAGACCATTACCCAAAACCAAGGTAAAGTCAAGAAACCCGTTAGCCCTTGCAAACCCGATTCAAGGCTAAGTGACCACAACGACCGGTCCCAATCGGCTTGCCTTTGGCCAAAAAACAAAAGCCAAGCCAAAGCCGCTGCCAACCAATCGCCCATGACCAGACCCCATTGGTCCCAACGCCTCCGGTTCATTGAAGCAATTTGAGGTTATCCACCCAAACACGGCCAACGCCGGTGGTCGCGTTGACCCCAATTGGTCGCAGCAAAACCCGGTAACGGGCCCCGTTGACCACCCCCAGATAAGGTGAAAAATTGAGGTATTGTTTGGACCACTTGGTGCTGGGCGCTAGCTCAACAATCCACAAGGGATCGCTAATATCGGAGCCCAATTGACTTTGTAACCCAACCTGCAAGGGCACCTGGTTTCGGTAATTGATTTCCAAAAAGCAAGGCTTCCCCGCTGTCAAGGAAAATTGATCGATGCTCTCGGCAACCAGGTAGGGCGCACGGTTGTCCACCCCCATGTGCAGTGAGGACAAGCCTTCAAACACCGAATCCGATCGCGTTTCGCGCAACAACACGGTATCCGAGCCGCTTCGGGCCCTCAAACCAAAGCCCAAACTCTCAAAATCCTCCAACCAAACATAACGGACCGTGCTGCGGTACGATGTTCGGGGCCTTAGGGTATCCGTTTTCCCACGGTAAAGGGTCATCACCGTATCCCAGGGCGTAAAAAAAGGGTAGGCGGCCCGGGTTGCCGATATGCCGTTGAGCAAAATACCGGCATTGAACTGAAGACGCAGGGTCCCCTCCCGCAACAAGGGAATGGTCACTGGCAAGGGATAGGCTCCTTGCAAATCCCCATCGATGTACAGCCAAACATCGCTAACCCGCGCTGAGAGGGTACCTTGGGTTTGGGGATTACCGACTACCTGAATCGAGTCGATGTGCAAATACGCGGGTACCCCTTGGTCTTGGGTATACCAGCCACAACCCCCTAGCCAAAGCAGGGAACCGAAGCCCAGCATTCTGACCAAGTTACGCATTGGCGATTTTTTCGAGAATCATGTGGGCTACCCGTAGTGCATGGTAACCTTCCTCGATACTCACGGCCTCCTTGGTGTTTTGTTGGATACTTCGTCCAAAAGCCTGAAGCTCATCACGAATAGCATTGCCCGCCGGGGGCTCGCTGCGATCGACCGAAAGGTATCGGGGTGGCATATCGGGACCCAGACCAATTTCGATCCAGGAATTCCCCTCACCGGGCTGGTCTTGCATTTCGATTCGCTCCAGCTTTTTGTCCAAAAAGTCCAAAGACCAATAAGCGTTATTTTGGAAGATGCGCATCTTGCGCATGGTCTTGAGGCTGATGCGGCTTGCAGTTAAATTGGCGACGGTCCCGTTATGAAATTCCAAGCGCGCATTGGCGATATCGGGGGTCGAGGAAACCACCGAAACCCCGCTGGCTTTGACCTCCTTGACCTCGGAACGAACCATGGATAGCACCAAATCAATATCGTGAATCATCAAATCCAGAACAATGGATACATCGGTGCCGCGCGGGTTGTACGAGGCCAAGCGATGGGCCTCAATAAAACGTGGTGCTAAGCCCAAAGCAGAGGCTTGGGTAAAAACAGGGTTAAATCGTTCAACGTGCCCGACCTGCGCTTTGACCCCGGCCTCACGGGCCATGTTGAGCATTTCGAGGGCCTGGGATGGGTTGCCTGCCAAAGGCTTTTCGATAAACAAATGCTTGAGCCTACGCAGGGCCATGATGGCTAATTCGTAATGGGACAAGGTGGGCGCCACGATATCCACGGCATCGACCTGCTCCATCAACAGTTCAGGTTGTTCAAACCCTTGTACCCCAAAAACCTCAACCGCTTTGGCCAGGGCCACCGGGTCCGGATCATAGACCCCGACCACCTCAAAAATTTCCGGTAATTCCTGCAAGCATTTGAGGTGGATTTTGCCGAGATGCCCTGCCCCCAGAAGGGCAATGCGCACGGGTTGGGTTGGCGAGGAATCTGTTGGCATGGTTAAGACAAACTTAAAGCCTGTACCCTTTAATTTTATGCCTCCATGCCAGCCCAGACCGCCCTTTCCTTACGGGATACCCCCCGTCACCAGGGCCTGCGGAGGCAACTCATCCAGGAACTCCAAACCAAAGGCATCAGCGATCGAGCGGTACTCCAAGCCATGGCGGAGGTTCCGCGGCATTTTTTTCTGGATCACGCCCTTAGTGAAATGGCGTATCAGGACAAGGCAATGCCCATTGGCGAAGGTCAAACCATATCGCAACCCTATACGGTCGCCTTTCAAACCAGCCTGCTTCAGGTCCAAGCCCACCTCAAAATTCTTGAGGTAGGCACCGGCTCAGGGTACCAGGCTGCTGTTTTGGACCGGATGGGCGCTAGGGTTTTTAGTATCGAAACCTTAAAGCCTCTGCATGAGCCCACACAATCGTTGTTAAAACACTTGAAGTGTCGGGCCAAGCTCTTTGTCGGTGATGGTAGCCTCGGCCTACCTTCGTTTGCCCCCTTTGATCGGATTTTGGTAACTGCCGCATCACCCAGTATCCCGGATGCCCTGCGTCAACAGCTCAAAATTGGGGGGCATTTGGTGATACCGGTCGGAACATTGGAGGAACAGACCATGCTCAAAATTACCCGACTTTCGGAGGATGAATTCCAAGAACAAGCCTTTCCCGGGTTTCGTTTTGTACCGCTAACCGGTGCAGCAGGTTGGTCCAAACCGGTTTAGTCCCCGATTTCTCTTTGCTGATCCCGATCCAGGTCTTTTTCCTTGAGGGCCTGTCGTTTATCGTGGGCTTTGCGGCCTCGGGCCAAGCCCAATTCAAGTTTGGCCCAGCCCCTTTCGCTAAAAAACAATCGAAGCGGAATGAGAGCCAAGCCTTTTTCGGTTATTCGATGATGAATCTTGCGGAGCTCGGTTTTGTTCAGCAAAAGAACCCGATCTCGCCATGGTTCATGGTTTAGGTAAGAGGCCTGGGCGTAGGCTGCTATGTGCATTTTGCGAACCAATAATTGGGAGCCGTCAAAGACCGCGTAGGAATCCCCCAAACCGGCCTTGCCATCCCGAAGACTTTTGATTTCTGAGCCCGTCAAGACCATCCCGGCTTCAAATCGCAACAAAATCTCGTAATCATGCTGGGCTTTGCGGTTAATAATTTCCGGTGTTACGGAAATCTTCGAGGATTTTTTCATAACCCGGAACGTAGTCGATCAAAGCGTTCCTGAAGCTTGGATCGGTCCAAAACTCGTTGACTGCAGGTTCCCGTAGCCAGTAAACGGGTACCAACCAAAGCCTGCCAGGTGCAACGCACTTCATTCCCCTGGACGGCCGTCAAGGTAGCGACCACCTCCACCTGTTCACCCAACAAGGCAGGTGCTTGGTGTTCAATGGTCAGGCCGTTGCCGATCCCTTCTTCGTGTTCTTCGCGCATTTGCAGGACAAATTGACGGCAGGCCCACTCGGCTTCCCGTGCCATCGCAAAGGTCGAGCAGACCGGATGAACCTCGACCCCACCAAAAGCGGCGGTATCCCCCTCCTCCACCACAAACGAAGTTTGGACTTGGGACCCGGGGCTTAGGGCCCTATGCATGGGATACGGTGCGGGTTGGTTTGTTCAAGACCAGCAATGGAACGACCTGCTCCTGGGTCAACTCCAATCGCTGCTTGTCTACCAATTCCAGGACCCAAGGACTACCAGTTTTGTTCCCCCTTTGGTGAATTCGGAAAGCCTGCCCAAAAAGTAAACCCATAGCATTAAGCTCCCGCAACAAATTCAAATTGCGTTGAGCTATTCCCGCAAAGACCAAGGTCCCCGCATGTCCTGGTTCGAAGGTTTCCAAAAGAACCCTCTCCACCCCGGCCATCGAACCATCCACCCTGGGTATGGGATTCCCATGAGGATCCATAGGGGGTGTGCCCAAAAAGTCCGAAAGCCTATCGATTAACAAAACCGAACGAACATGTTCCAACTCTTCGGCCAATTCATGGATTTGGACCTTGTCCAAACCCAGACTTTGGTCCAAAAAAAACTCCCAAAGGCGGTGCCGGCGCACCACATGCGTTGCCAATTGATGACCATACGATGTCAACAAGGCGCCTTGGTAGGGTTGGTAATCCACCAAACCTCGATCGGATAATTTGACCAACATGCTCGTCACCGAAGACGGCTTGGTACGCAGCGACGTGGCCAGGGTATTGGTGTTCACCGGATAGGCCTCTTGGCCATCCGGCAGACCACCGTAATCAAAACCGGACAAGCGAAAAATGGCTTTGAGGTAATTCTCGGTGGAACGGGTTTGCTTGAGCATAGCCAAAGATAAATTTGGGATTCCTTATGCAATCTGCTCCCATGGTGTTTTCTCGATTAGCCTTCCCTCGTTGGTTGGTGCTAAGTATCCTCATTGCGGGATACTCCTCGGCCCAAGGTACCTTGGAGACCCCGCTCCGTTGAGGAGAACCTGCACCCCCGCTCCGACTTCAAAAGCCTGGTCAAGGGCGTAAATCCATCAACCCCCTCCAGAATTCAAACCAAAAACAGGTTCTCCTTCTCGTTTTTGGTGATTTGACTTGCCCCGCTTATCACCTGTATTTGGGACGAATCCTGCAATTACAGCCCCAGGTTTCGGCCCTCAACGGGGATTGGCTTTGGATATACCCCCATTCCGTGGACTCCTCGGTCTTGCCCTACCAAGAGGCCCCGGCTTACCGAGACTTTGGGGGACATAGTCAAAAAGCCTATGTTATTCAGCGCTTTCCCACCGTCGTCCTCCTTCAAAAGGAAACCAAACCACCAACCATAGGCTCTTGGATTCGTCGATTCCAACGTCGCCAAATCTGGTCCGTTCGATACGTAGGTGCTGTGGACCAGGACCCCGAAGGCCGAACAACGGGCATACGCCAAGATCTGGAAGAAGCCCTTCGCGATTTGGTCTATAGCCCTTATGTTCGCATCCCCTCAACCCGCAGCCACGGTTGTCCCTTACCCACCAACTCTAGTTTTGCTTTAACAGATTTAATCGTTTCGTTGGCATTAGACGATGGGCTTTGTTTTAACACCATAGATACCGCGGGAAAACCATCTTTGTTGGAATAGATATCCACGAACTCACTACCAACCTCTACTTGTGCAACATCCTTCAACCGAATCAGTTCACCATCTGCGGTAGCCTTCACGATAATATCCTTGTACT
>JBJTSS010000002.1:0-1834 GCA_046079785.1 Bacteroidota bacterium | reverse complement strand
AATAACGGAGTCGCAACCGTTGGCTGCGGTGACGGTACGGTTGTAGGTACCGGCGGAGCTGAGGTTCTGCGATCCGAAGGCATAGGTCTGACCTTGACAAATCGAAGCGCTAATGGCTGCAGTCGAAGGGTTGTTAACGGTAACGTTGGTTGCCGAAGAAATGGTAGAACAGGTCGCTGCGTTAAATACCGTGACGATGTAGGAGCCGGCAGCATTGGCTGTATAAGATGCGTTGGTTGCTCCGGAAATGCTGGAGCCATTGAGGGACCACTGGTAGGTCAGACCTGTTCCGGTATTGGCATTGAGCACGACCGAGCCTCCTTGGCAGAAGGTGGTGTTACCTGCTGCGGTGATGGTAGCGACAGGAGGAATACAGGAGTTACAACCGGCACCTAGTGAAACGGTACCATTGTTCCAGGTGGTGTTGGGAATGACATCGGCGAATTCGTCGGCGTATTCACAATTGCCTGGTGTTGCGAGATCCCAAGCGAGGGTATGGGTACCCGCGGCGAGGATTTTGAAACGCATGTTGAACATGAGTCCGTTGAAGGCCACGGGGGTTAGGTTAAACCAAGCGGCCCGGAACTGGGAAGCTCCGCTAAAGACACCGCAGTTGGAGAGGAAACCTGCAGAAATATTGGAGTTCAACGAGGTGACCGTTGAAAGACACTGGAGTTTGGTAGGGTCATAACCGATGGCCATGGAGATGGCGGCGGTGCTGATGCCCGAAGCCATGTTGATGGTCACGGGTACCGAAACGGTATCGCCGATACAACCGCTAACGGCACCGATGGTGGTAGCGATGTTAGGACCGGCAGGGGCATTGACGATGATAGAACCGGTGGCGGTATTGGTGCCTCCGGTACAGCCACCTGTCATGGCGACGGTATAATTGTAGGTACCTGCTGCGGTAGGAGTACCGGTGATGGTGGCGGTATTGGCCGCCCAAGCACCACTTACTCCAGCGGGTAGGCCGCTGAAGGTGGCTCCCGAAGCACCGGTTGTGGTGTAGGTGATATTGGTGATAGCAGCTCCCAAAGTGAGGGTTTGGGCGTTGGAGCCTGCAGCCGAACTGAGGGTAATGGTGTTGCTAGGCGTAACGGTAACGGTTCTGGTGGCGGTGGCATTGGCGCAACCTCCTGTACCGGTCACGGTATAGGTGATGGTGGCGTTACCAGCGGCAACACCAGTGACAAGACCGGTGGAGGCGTTCACGGTGGCCACGCCGGTTGCACTGCTGGACCAGCTACCACCCGATACAGTGGAGCTGAAGGTGGTGGTACCGGTAGCGCAGATGCTTTGGGTTCCACTGAGGGTACCAGCGGATGGGGGTGTGGTAACGGTTACGGACGTGGCGGCTGATACGGTAGAACAGGTCGCCGAGTTAAATACCGTGACGGTGTAGGAGCCAGCAGCATTGGCTGTATAAGATGCGTTGGTTGCTCCGGAAATGCTGGAGCCATTGAGGGACCACTGGTAGGTCAGACCTGTTCCGGTATTGGCGTTGAGCACGACCGATCCTCCTTGGCAGAAGGTGGTGTTACCTGCTGCGGTAATCGTCGCGGTGGGAGGCGTACAAGGTGGAGGCCCGGACGCTCCGCATACCACGGTGCTGTTAATCCATGAAACATTGGGAATAACATCGGCAAACTCATCGGCAAATTCACAATTGCCTGGTGTTGCCTCATCCCATTTGATGGTAGTATTCCCTGTGGCCAAAACGCGGAACCTCAGATTGAACATGAGTCCGTTGACGGTAACCGGCGTCAATGCGAACCATGCTGCCCTGAATTGCCTGCGGGTGGTGGCGCTGTAGGGTGCGTTGGGGCTTAGA
>JBJTSS010000001.1:0-5516 GCA_046079785.1 Bacteroidota bacterium | reverse complement strand
GAGTTTTGGTCCCATGCGGGTTGAGGCCCTTTGTACCGAATGGACCCGTAACCAAACGGCTTGGTATGCGGGCAATACCCAGGTCTGGCTGGGGGATGGGGCCATGAACTTCTTTGGGGATAACGGCCGTGCCCTGCATCTCGAAGAAGCGGATCTGCTCTACCTGCGCAATGGTAACAATACTTTTTCGGGGAATACAACGGCCTTGTCCGGTATGCTGAGCGGGTTGGCTTTGCAATACCTTCTTCCCCAAGCCGGAGGCTTGTACGGCCTGGAAACCCAAGGAAATCGACTGCCGTACCATCATCCCCCCGGGTTATCCTCCTTGCAGGACTGGGATGGTAATCCCTTGATCATATTGGGTGGGCCCGCTTCGCCCTCAACCGCGCTTTGCATGACCAGGACTGCCTCCGGAGGTGGCCCCACGTTTTTTCGTGAACAGCGATTTCATTTCGTGGCTCCATGGTACTTGGATTCTATTGGAGCTCTTTTGAACGGCTTAAATCGGGTAGCCTTGGATTGGAGGGACCCGATACCCACGACGCGCCAAGCGCTCTTGCAAACCTGGAATGCGACCTGCTCGCTCATGGAGGTCACCTGCCATCGGTGGTCTCCCTACAGCGTTGCACGAAATGCCTGGTTGGGTTGGTCGGAAGAATTGATGCAATGGTGTGTTCAGGGAGGGGGAGGGCAGGAGCCTTGGGTCATTTCGGCCAGAAGCAGGCTCAAGGCCTGGATGGATCATTGCGGGCAAGAATCCCGTGGACGTTGGGAGGGGTGGGGAACCGAAGGCGCGGACCTGCCACGCCTCCCGGGGCCTGCACTGATGGGTTTGGGACCGAACCCCTTGGTCTCGGGGCAATCGATCTACAGGGACCCCGGTTCACCCTGGGTTGAGGGTACCGAACTGCAATGGTATCCCTTGACCCCAGGAAGGATGTCCAGCCCGGTTTTCACCGTTCGCCTGGGTTTAGGTAACCATCCCACGCCGCTCTTAGAACCGGGTTTTTACCGCGTTGCCGTCCTGCAAGACGGCCAAACGATATCCTGGCTTCGTTGGGTCGTAGTTCGGCCCTGAACGATTTTTTGATATGAACTTTACACGGCGACCTTACCTTTGCAGCGCTTCGTCCGATGCCATCGGGCGGAGCGCTCTTTCTAACCCCAAAACCACGATTATGCGTTTGAAATTTCCTTCCATTATCGCCTTCGCAATCTTCTTCCTCGGCCTGGGCTTCCTGCCACAGGCCATGGGTCAGGGTTTTCCCCTACGTTCCATCGATTCCATTCAATGGGTGCACCCGGATACCCTGTTGACCGGCAAAACCCTCTCCCGATACCGAGGGGATACCGTCCGGGTTCGGGGATTGGTGATTCTAAACCCCAGGGATCATGCATTGAGCGCCAACTGGAAGGCCACCTATTTGGTGGATACCTTGGGCTTGGCCGATGGGGTTTGGAAAGGCCTCTTGGTGCGTCTTCCGAATATCGGGGATTCCTCGGCTATAGGGTTCTTTAGCAATTTTCAAGTGGGGAATATCGTGGAATGCACCGGGGTGGTGGCTGAGTTTCAGGATGCATCTCCCAATTCCGGGGAAACCCAACTCAACTTGATACCTGTGTCAAGTAGCGTTTTGGGTTTTGCTGCTCTACCTTCTCCTCGCCCTTCCTTCATGAATTTGTTCATGGTTTACGATCCCAATAATCCGGCGGTTCCCCAACAAATCCAAAAACCAACGGGGGAACCCTACGAGGGAATGTACGTTCAGTTTAACAATGTACTGGTGACCAACGTAAGCACGTTCAGCGGTGGAAGGGTTAGTTGGATGTTACGGGATGCCTCCGGTTCCGAAATCAATGTCCGGGATGCGGTACGTTTTTTTCGCCCCCCCTTTGTTTCTTCTACGGCATCGGTTCCACCGAATCCTGGGGCTCCGGTTTTTGTTCAACAAGGCAAAGTCTTTTCGCACGTACGCGGTGTTATCACCGAAACCAATTTCGGTACCCTGTATCCCCGTTACGAAATCATTCCGCTAACCCCTTCGGATTTGGGATCGGTCATGGCATCACCTCCCTTTATTAGCAAGTGGAAGGCAACGCCTGCGGTTCCAAGGACATCCAACCCGGTCACTATTGGTGCTCGGATTGTGGATTTGGATGGCTCGGTTGCTTCGGCCAAGCTATTTTATGCCCTAGGCGTCAGTGGTGGGGTTTACGATTCATTACCCATGACGGTCGTGGCTCCGGATTCATTTCAAGCGACGATTCCTGGCTCGGTCTTCACCCAAAACGGGGCCTATTACCACTATTACATTCGTGCAACCGATAACCAAAACAACAACGGCGTCCAACCCGATACCATTCAATCTTTTGGTTTGTTCAGGGTCATGAACAATGGCATTAACCGGGTTTCGGATATTCAAGAAACCCCGGTGGTGGGGGGTCGCTCCATCTATGCCGATGTGGTGTTGGATAGCATGCAATTGCGGGGTCGAATTATGTCCACCTTGGATCCATCGGATTATGGCCGCATTATTTTTCAAGATGGGGTAGGCCCGTGGACGGGGATTACCCTTCGTCCGGATAATAACGGTTCAACCGATATTGATACCCGCCTACGCGGTGATAGTATATGGATCAAGAAGGCCCTAGTGATTGAGGATTTTGGGATTACCACCCTGGAGGTTTTGGCTTATGATTATATTGCTCCTGGTCAGCCGTACCAAGCCTTCCGGGTGCCAATGGATTCCATCATGGCTCGTCGTTACAACTATACCGAACCTCACGAGTCCTCCTTGTTGATTTTTGATTCGGTTTTCGTTGTGAATCAAAACCCGGATGCCCCTTCCAATTTTGGAGAATTCAGCATTTATCGTGATTCGACGGTAACCACCGGATTGAGGGTGCGCGGGGGGGTTACCTTATCTAGCTTGGACCTGGGGCAGAACTTCAACACCGATTCTCTGACATTCCGTCAGCGTTTGAACTTTATTCAAGGCATTCTGACCTTCAATTTTAGCAATTGGAAGCTGCAGCCAAGGAACCGCAGCGATGTTTATGGGTTTGGTACCTCCACCGGTACCTCGGTTCGCCCCTTGGCACGCTGGGAGGAATTGGCGCTCAAAGCCTATCCCAACCCGGCAACGGACCAGGTTACCCTGGAAATACCCCTACAGACCGCATCGGACGTTCAAATCCGTGTCATGGATGCGAGTGGTCGAACGGTTTGGTCGGATCGCCGGCGGATGGAGCCAGGTCAGGCACCATTGCAGCTGGAAACATCGAATTGGAACCGGGGCATGTATTTGTTGGAGGTTCTTCACCAAGATGGCTTAGGCACGGCGCGTTTGTTGATTAGTCGTCCCTAAGGCCAATTCGTGAATTCCTGAGGGCTGGTTTCTATAAAAGGGTGGGGTGTAAAACCCCTTGGCACGAATTTTGTTCCTAATTTTGCCTAAACCACTCTGTATGGATGCCAAGTTTTCTCCCAAGGTCAAGGATGTTATCGCCTTTAGCCGCGAGGAAGCGGTACGCCTAGGGCACGATTACATCGACGCCTGCCACCTACTCTTGGGCTTGATCCGGGAAGGGGATGGGCAAGCCATCAAAACCCTGCGTAACCTGGGGGTGCCTTTGGATAAACTCAGGGTTGCGGTGGAGGATTCGATGCGGAACAGCGTCGAAAAGTCCGGCTTGTCAGCCGAACAGATACCCCTCACCAAGCAGGCAGAAAAGATTCTAAAGATCACCTTTCTGGAGGCCAAACTTTACAAGAGTGAATTGATAGGCACCGTTCATTTGTTGCTTTCCATTCTGCGCGAAGAGGATTGTCTGGCCAACCGGGTACTGGAAAAATTCGATGTTACCTACGATTTGGTCAAGGAGGAAATAGACGCCATGATCGAAGGCCGGGAGCGTAGCGAGCCACCACCATCGACCAAAGCATCCTACGAAGATGCCTACGGGGAGGATGACAAAAAAGCGGCGGGCGATCTGCCGCGTAAGTCGGCCAATCCCAAAAGCAAGACTCCGGTTTTGGATAATTTTGGCAGGGATCTTTCCCAACTGGCCGAGGACGGTCGCCTCGATCCGATCATCGGACGGGATGCCGAAATCGAAAGGGTTTCTCAAATCCTCAGTCGTCGCAAAAAGAACAACCCTATTCTTATCGGGGAACCGGGGGTGGGTAAAACCGCCATCGCCGAAGGTTTGGCCTTGCGCATTCATCAGAAGAAAGTTTCCCGCATTCTGTTTGACAAACGTATTGTCACCTTGGATTTATCTTCTTTGGTGGCGGGTACCAAGTACCGAGGTCAGTTCGAGGAGAGAATGAAGGCGGTGATGAACGAGTTAGAAAAATCCCCGGATGTAATCTTGTTTATTGATGAGATCCATACCATGGTGGGCGCGGGTGGTGCTTCGGGATCCCTGGATGCCAGCAACATGTTCAAACCGGCCTTGTCCCGCGGTGAGATACAGTGCATTGGGGCAACGACGTTGAATGAATACCGGCAGTTTATTGAGAAAGACGGGGCCTTGGACCGGCGATTCCAAAAAGTCATAGTCGATCCCCCCTCACCGGAAGAGACCTTTCAGATTCTTAACAATATTCGCCAAAAGTACGAGGACCATCACCAAGTCGCCTATACCGAAGAGGCCATCAGTGCCTGTGTTAAGTTAACCGATCGCTACATCACCGACCGTTATTTGCCGGACAAGGCCATAGATGCCATGGATGAAGCCGGAGCCCGGGTTCATATTGGAAATATCCGGGTCCCCGAAGATGTTACGCGTTTGGAGGCGGCCATCGAAGAAATTCGGGAGCAAAAAAACAAGGTGGTCAAAAGTCAGCGCTACGAAGAAGCCGCTAAACTTCGGGATAACGAAAAACGTGTTTTGGAAGATTTGGAACAGGCCAAGAAGCGTTGGGATGAAGAATCCCGCAAAAGTCGCTACACGGTTACCGAAGACCATATCGCCGAGGTGGTGGCCATGATGTCCGGGGTGCCGGTCAAAAGAATAGCGCAGACCGAAGCGGAACGTATCGGACGGATGGCCTCTGAACTCAAAGAGAGGGTCGTTGGCCAGGACCGAGCGGTGGAAGCGGTGAGCAAAGCGATTCTAAGAACCCGAGCCGGTCTCAAGGACCCCCGTAAACCCATGGGTTCCTTTATCTTCCTGGGCCCTACCGGGGTAGGCAAAACCGAATTGGCCAAAGAATTAGCGCGCTTCATGTTCGATACCGAGGATGCTCTTATCCGTATTGATATGAGCGAATACATGGAGAAATTTGCGGTTTCTCGTTTGGTCGGTGCACCTCCGGGTTATGTGGGTTACGAGGAAGGAGGGCAACTCACGGAGAAAGTGCGCCGCAAGCCTTATTCGGTCATTCTTTTGGATGAAGTCGAAAAAGCCCATCCGGATATCTTCAATCTTTTGCTTCAGGTTTTGGATGATGGACAGCTGACCGATGGCCTGGGACGGAAGGTTGACTTCAAAAACACCCTGATTATTTT